>CAYOYT010000275.1:0-4208 GCA_964408245.1 uncultured Dongia sp.
GAAGAGTTGTGCAGAAGATATATCAAAGAAACTTAAGGGCGCGGTCGCACCCTTACGCCAGATCATACTTATCTTTCAAGTGCCGGCGAAGGATCCTCGCCGAGCGCATACCAATCGACCTTCCGCGTCGCCACCATCGTTAGAACGAGGATAAGGAGCAGGCCGATCGTGCCAGAAAGCAGCGCATAGCTTTCCATCTGCAGCAGCACGTACATGTAACCGTGGAGGGCTGCCAGAATAATGCCCGTCAGCAACCCAACGAAGCGGCGGATGGTGGCACCGGCATAAAGCGCCACGATGGCGATATCGACTAGGCTGGCGATGAGATAGGCGCCACCAAACGGCATCTGTTCGGCAAGCGACAGCAGCAGGAGATAGAACAAGGCAATGGCGGCGCCGATCAGCAGATATTGGACCAGATGCACTCGATCTCGCTTTAAAAGACCCATCACGAAGATGGTGCCGAAGGTGAGCGCCACCACCAGCAAGCCGTACTTGACGATCCGATCAGTCTGCTGATGCGCGTCGCCGGGTTCCGTGAGAACCACGCCGATCACATTCATGCTGGACGTATCAAGATTAAATTCGCCATCGCGCCAGGCGAGCGGCGTACCGGTCGCTAGGTGGTTGATAGACCAATGACCGCTGAAGCCCGCTTCCGTAATATCATGGGAAACTGGCAAGGGTGAACCGGTAAAGTTTGGATGAGGCCAGTCGCCAGAAAGATCGATCTCGCTCTGTCCGCCAAGTGGCCAAATGCTCACGGCATCTCGGCCGTTGAGTCCGATTTTGATGGAAAAATCGAAGGCTTTAGCACCGCTGAGATTAAGATCGGCACGCAAGCCTTGACCACGCGGATGCTGCGGCAGCAGACCAGCATCAACCTTCTGCGCCTTACCATCGACAAGGAGGTCGATAGATCGTAAAGCGCGCGCGCCCGGCATCAGGATGGCGAGGCTCGCTTCGTTCCAAAGGATCTGGTCCGGCGAGACATTCCAGCGAGAAAAATCTGGTACATCGAATCGACCGTTGATGGTGAGGTCAGCGCCATAGACCAGCACTTTGTAGATACTCTTAGGCCGTTTTTCGACCTTGGTCTTGGCGTCGATATGACTCGTTGCCGGCAGAAAGGTCGCATAATGCCGGACACGCGTTGGTACCTCCACTCCGTCAGCTCGGGACCGCATCTCTAGCATTTCGTAAGGGATAACCAGGATTGGCGCACTCACGGTCTGCATTGGCCCCCATTGCTCGCCGACCGCGGCGAGGACCTCGAGTTTACGCTCGGCACGCTCCTGCACCACGCCCTCGACCATGCCAAGCGGAATCATCATGACGAGGATGAGGAGGCCTAGGAAAAGAATGCGTTTGGCGGCCTCGAAGCCGGAACCGCGAAAGCGCTGCCGCCAGGCCTGAGGTATCACGGCGCGCGGCGGTTCGCTGCCTGCTGAGGAATCTGTCATAAAAAGAACCCCTGTTAAATAAGTGAACAGAGGCTTTGTCGCTTTAGATCCTGTCAGAGTGAGGACAAGATCATGGCAAGATAAGGGCTATCCTGCGATTTTAAGGTTTGATACCACCCATCTTGCAGATGAGCTTCCACTGCGCAGTTGTAATCGGCATGACTGACAAGCGCGACTGCTTGATAAGGGCGATATCGGCCAGAGCTGGCTCAGCCTTGATTGCCTGCAGAGTAACGGCGTTTTTGAGCGGCCGCGCCGGCTTCACATCGACCATGCCGAACCTACCGCTCTCATCTGTATGGTCCGGATAGTATTCCTTGGCGATCTCGCAGATACCGACGATCTCAAGGCCTTCATTCGAATGATAGAAAAAGGCCTGATCGCCCTTCTTCATAGCCTTGAGATTGTTGCACGCCTGGTAATTGCGAACACCGTTCCAGAAGGTCTTGCCGTCTTTCACCAGTTGATCCCAGGCATATTTGATCGGCTCTGATTTCACCAACCAGTAGTTCATTTGGCGCTCCGCGGGAAAACGTTGCGGTATGGCTTGACTGTGACTGACTGAAAGAGCCCCGCCTTGCTGTAGGGATCGGCGGCCAGAAAGGCATCGACGGCGGCTCGATCCGCGAAATCCACCACCAGAAGGCTGCCGATCATGGTTTCGCCGTCATCGGTGAGCAGTGGCCCCGCTGAGATAAGATGGCTCTCATGCCTGGTGAGATGTTCGACATGGGTCGGCCGGTTCGCGAGGCGCGTTTCCAGATGGTTGGGTTTATCAAGACAGAAAATCATAAAGGCCATGATGTATCCTTGCTTTAAGTCGTCAGGCTTTGACACCGGCCCCAGCCAAAACTGGAGCGGCGGAATCGAGGGGCCAGCGTGGCCGCGGCGCAAAATCGAAACCACTGCGTTCGCCGCGCGACAGACGTTCGATGCCGGCCCAAGCGATCATCGCAGCGTTGTCCGTGCAAAGGCGCGGCGGCGGCGCAACGATCGGCAAGTTGTGCCTTACTGTCAACGCCTGCAGTTGGGTACGAAGATGTTGATTGGCGGCAACTCCACCCGCCACCACAAGAGCACTGAGGTCCGGATGCGCGACCTTGGCGATCTCAAGCGCATGTGAGGTGCGATCAATCAGGCAATCGACAACGGCCTGCTGGAAACCGGCGGCAAGATTGGCGCGAGCGACATCGTCGAAAGCGTTATCAGCACGCAGGGCATCGACGCGCTGGCGCAAAGCGGTCTTCAATCCACTGAAAGAGAAATTGCAATCGGGCCGTCCCTTCATCGGACGCGGCAGATCGCGGAACGGCTCAGGCGCGGTTGCTGCTACTTTGGCGAGAGCGGGTCCACCGGGAAAGCCAAGGCCCATCAACTTCGCGACTTTATCGAAGGCCTCGCCCGCCGCATCGTCGATGGTGGCGCCGAGACGCCGATAGCGCCCGACGCCTTCCACCACCAGCAACTGGCAATGACCACCCGACACCAGCAGCAGCAGATAAGGGAAGGCCACGTCATCGGTGAGGCGCGCGGTGAGCGCGTGACCTTCCAGATGATTAACCGCGATAAAAGGCTTGTCATGCGCCAGCGCAATGGATTTTGCCATCATCACGCCAACGATGACCCCGCCGATGAGACCGGGGCCACCAGTCACCGCGACGCCGTCGAGATCGGCAAAATCCAGCCTCGCCTCTCGCATGGTAGCGGCGATGGTATCGTCGAGATGATCGAGATGGGCGCGGGCAGCGATCTCCGGTACAACCCCACCGAATGGCGTATGTTCGGCGATCTGCGCGAAAATGGTGTCGGCCAGGATGCGCCGATCGTCGGCGACAATCGCCGCAGCCGTCTCATCGCAGGATGATTCGATACCCAAAACGACCATTTCGCACGTTTTCTGCCATTTGCAATCGACCCGCCGGGCCGCTAGGAAAGGGCCAGCAAAGACGAGGTAGTTATGGCCGGTTCGGAACCCAGGATCAACCAAGGCGGCGACACCAGGTACGGAAGGCCATCCGGCGCGGTCGGCGTGCGTATCGGCACCCGCGGATCGCCCCTGGCGCTGGCACAAGCCGAACTGGTGAAATCCGGTCTCGAGGCGGCGCATGCCACCCTACGGGCGCCGGGAACTATCGAAATCATTACCATCAAGACCACTGGCGACCAAATTCAAGATCGGGCGCTGTCGGAAATCGGCGGCAAGGGCCTCTTCACCAAGGAGATCGAAGACGCTCTCATCAACGAGCGTATCGATGTTGCGGTGCATTCGATGAAAGACGTACCGACCCAATTGCCCGTCGGGCTCGAGATCGTCTGCCTGCTGGAGCGTGAGGACCCACGCGACGTGCTGATCAGTCGGGCAGGCAACAGCATCGCCAGCCTGCCGCACGGCGCCGTGATTGGCTCGGCCTCGCTCCGGCGTCAAGCACAGCTGCTGGCGTTGCGGCCCGATCTCAAGGTCGTCACTCTGCGCGGCAATGTCGGGACGCGCCTTAACAAGCTGGCAGCCGGCGATGTCGATGCCACTTTACTGGCACTTGCCGGGTTGAAGCGGCTCGGCAAGGCAGATGTCGCGACAGCAATCCTCGATATAACGGAAATGTTGCCAGCCGTGGCGCAGGGCGCCATTGGACTCGAAATCCGCGCGACCGATCGCCGCATGCGCGATCTGTTAACCCCGCTGCATCACACAGCGACGGCTGCCGCCGTCACAGCAGAACGCGCCTGTCTGGCAGAATTAGAAGG
>CAYOYT010000276.1:0-4204 GCA_964408245.1 uncultured Dongia sp.
CTAGCGGCCAAGCCCGTGATGGAAGGCAAGGCCGTCCTTTTTAAGAAATTTGCTGATATCGACGTCTTCGACATCGAGATCAACGAGAACGATCCCGACAAGCTGGTCGAGATCATCGCGAGCCTCGAGCCCACGTTTGGCGGCATCAACCTTGAGGACATCAAGGCGCCAGAATGTTTTGAAGTCGAAGGCAAGCTGAAAGAGCGGGTAAAAATCCCCGTTATGCATGATGACCAGCATGGCACGGCCATCGTCGTTGCGGCAGCACTCATCAACGCCCTCGAACTCGTGGGAAAGAAAATCAGTGATGTGAAGCTGGTGACCTCTGGTGCCGGCGCCGCAGCGCTTGCCTGCCTCGACCTCCTTGTCGAGCTCGGTCTCTCGCCTGCCAACATCACGGTGACCGATATCGTCGGGGTTGCCTATGAAGGCCGCACCGAGTTGATGGATCCCAGAAAGGCGAAATATGCGCGCAAAACGAATGCGCGGTCACTTGGTGATGCGATCAAGAATGCCGACGTGTTTCTCGGCCTGTCTGCGCCACGGGTGCTGAAGCCGGAGATGGTGGCTGAGATGGGCGAGCGGCCAATCATCTTCGCGCTCGCCAACCCGACACCGGAGATCTTGCCTGAGGACGTGAAGGCCGTGCGGCCCGACGCTGTCATCGCCACTGGGCGGTCCGATTACCCGAACCAAGTCAACAACGTCCTCTGCTTTCCTTTCATCTTCCGTGGCGCTCTCGATGTGGGGGCGACGCAGATCAACGAAGCGATGAAGGTCGCTTGCGTCTACGCCATTGCCAAGCTGGCGCGTGCCGAAAGCAGCGATATCGTTTCCTCCGCCTATGGTGGATTGGAGACGCAGTTCGGGCCGGAATACCTCATTCCGAAACCTTTTGATCCGCGCCTCATCGTCGAGTTGGCGCCAGCCGTAGCGCGTGCGGCAATCGACAGTGGTGTCGCGACTCGCCCGATCACAGATTGGGATGCCTATCGCGCGAAGCTTGAGCAATTCGTCTTCCGCTCTGGCCTCGTCATGAAGCCGGTTTTTGAGCGCGCCCGTGCCGATAAGCGCCGCTTGGTCTATGCCGAGGGCGAAGAGAACCGTGTGTTGCGGGCGGTGCAATCTGTCGTCGATGAACGCCTCGCTTTCCCGATCCTGATCGGTCGCCGCGCCGTGGTCGAGGGGCGCATCGCTAAGATCGGCCTGCGTCTCACGGAGGGTCACGATTACGAATTGTGCGATCCCGAAGGTGATCCGCGCTATAACGATTACTGGAATTACTATCTAACGCTGACGGAGCGCCGTGGTGTGACGCCGGATTCAGCGCGCACCTTGGTGCGCACGCGCAATACACTCATTGCCTCGTTGATGGTGCGTCGTGGCGAAGCCGATGCGCTGATTTGCGGTACGGTGGGCCGGTTCGAGCGGCATCTTGGCTATGTCAATGAAGTAATTGGGCGCCAGATCGGTGTGAAAGCCTACTCGACTCTCACGGCCGTGCTGCTCACCTCCGGCACGTTCTTTATCACCGATACGGAAGTCACTCATAACCCAACCGACGAGGAAGTGGCGGAAAGCGCCGTCATGTCGGCGGCGTGGCTGCGGCGCTTCGGTATTGCGCCGAAGGCGGCGTTGCTCTCTCATTCCAATTTCGGCAGTTCCGATTCTGACTCGGCGCGTAAGATGCGCCGGGCGTTGGGCCTCATCCTGCAACGTGACCCGGAGCTGGAGGTCGAAGGTGAGATGAAGGGCGATTCCGCCGTCTCCGAGGCCGTGCGCGAGCGCCTATTCCCATCGTCGCGCCTGAAGGGCAGTGCTAATCTGCTGATCATGCCCAATCTCGACGCCGCCAATATTACACTCAATTTGCTGCGGCTGCTCGGCGAAGGGCTTTCGATTGGGCCAATTTTGCTCGGCACCAATCTTCCCGCTCATATCGTGTCGCAAAGTATTTCCGTGCGTGGTCTCATCAATATGAGTGCCGTGGCCGCGGTCGAGGCTCAGGAGAAAAAGTCCCGTGAGGCGGCCAGCCATGCCCACTCCTGAGCTCGAGAAGCCCGTCACGGAAGACGAGGATCGCCCGACAATCGTCGAAACGGTGGACGAGGAAGAACTCTACGGCCCCTCCGAGGAACTGCTGGAAAATGTCAACGCAGCCCTCGCCGCTGGCGACATCCCCGTGGTTGAATCGCTCATCGAGCCGCTGCACCCGGCCGATGTCGCTGACCTCATCGAGCATCTAGAGCCAGAACAGCGCAAGCTCTTCCTCGATATCACGCGTCACGCGCTCGAAGCCGAGACTATTTCGCATCTCGACGAAGCGCTGCGTGAGGAAGTGGTCGACCAAATGGCGCCGGCGGAACTCGCCGAAGTCGTCACTGAGCTTGATACCGACGACGCCGTCGATCTGTTGGAGGATCTTGATGAGGATACCCAGCAGCAGGTCCTCGATAGCCTGTCGGCTGAGGACCGGGCCTATCTCAAACAGGGTCTAACCTTTCCGGAGGACAGTGCCGGCCGCCTGATGCAGCGCGAATTGGTCGCTATCAGCGATCAATGGAATGTTGGCGAAACTATCGACTATTTACGCAATGCCCAGGACCTGCCGGACGATTTCTACGATCTCTATATCGTGAATGCGGCGCTGAAACCGATTGGTTCTGTACCGCTTTCGCGCGCTATGCGCTCTAAGCGCGGCACACGGCTCACCGACATCATGGATGAAGAACTGCATCTCGTCCCAGCCGATACCGACCAAGAAGCGGTGGCCTACGTGTTTCGGCAGTATGCCCGCGTTTCGGTGCCTGTCGTTGACGGCGACGGTCGCCTTATCGGCGTTATCACGGTCGACGACGTGGTGCGTGTCATCGATGAGGAAGCGGAGGAAGACCTTCTCAACATTGTCGGCGTCTCCGACACAGATTTTCACGCACCTGCCCACAAAATCGCTTTTCAGCGCGTTCGCTGGCTGATCGTAACCCTGGTCAACACACTCATTGCTAGTTTCGTCATCTCGCGCTTTGAAAGCACGATCGGGCATTATCCAGCACTCGCGGTTCTCATGCCGATCACGGCGGCCATGGGTGGCAATGCGGGCGTCCAGGTGATCACCGTCACGGTGCGAGCGCTTGCCACGCGTGACATCACGCCCAACTCCAACATCATGCGTCTCATCTCCAAGGAATTGGCGGTCGGCCTCATGAATGCGATCGTCTTCGCTGTCATTCTTGGCGCTGTGGGCGGTTATTGGTTCGGCCATGCTGGATTAGGCTTCGTGCTTGGCGGTGCGATGATCTTCAACATGGTATGGGCTGGCTTTGCCGGTACGGTCATCCCTCTCATCATGGACCGCATTGGCCTCGATCCCGCAATCGGTGCTGGACCGTTCCTCACGACCACGACTGACTGTCTCGGCTTCTTCGCCTTCCTTGGCCTTGCGACTTTGTTTCTGACCTGAAGAGGTGATGAGATGCCTGCCATCTTGTTCAAAAAACGTCATCTCCGGACTTGACGAAAAGTAGATACGAGAGACATTCCCATGACCTTCTCGACTCTCGACTTCGATCTTGGCGAAACAGCCGATGCGCTGCGCGAAAGCGTTGTCGCTTTCGCCGCGTCGGAGATTGCGCCACGAGCCGATGCGATCGACCGCGATAACGATTTTCCAGCCGATCTCTGGCGCAAGTTCGGCGAGATGGGTTTGTTGGGCATTACGGTCGAACCAGAATATGGCGGTGCCGGCATGGGCTATCTGGAGCATGTCATTGCTATGGAGGAGATAAGCCGTGCTTCCGCCGCTGTCGGCCTATCCTATGGCGCCCACAGCAATCTCTGCGTCAACCAAATCCGCCGTAACGGCAACGAAGAGCAGAAGCGCACATATCTGCCTGGCCTCATCGAGGGTAGCAAGATCGGGGCGCTCGCCATGAGTGAACCGGAAGCTGGCTCTGACGTTGTCTCCATGCGGTTGAGGGCCGATTCAGCACCTGGGGGTTTTGTGCTCAATGGTGCCAAGATGTGGATCACCAATGGGCCGGATGCCGATACGCTCGTCGTTTACGCCAAGACAGATCTTGCCGCGGGACCACGTGGGATCAGTGCCTTTATCGTCGAGAAGGGCGACAAGGGTTTCTCTTGCGCGCGCAAGCTCGACAAGCTCGGCATGCGCGGATCGAACACCTGCGAACTGGTCTTTCAGGAT
>CAYOYT010000277.1:0-4181 GCA_964408245.1 uncultured Dongia sp.
CGGCTTCATGGGGCGTTTTCGCTTGCGATCCTTTTCGCCGACCGCCCCGATATCATCATCGGCGCGCGGCGCGGTTCGCCCCTCGCCGTGGGTTATGGCGACGGAGAGATGTTTCTTGGCTCCGACGCGATGGCACTCGCCCCCTTCACCAACCGTATCTGCTATTTGGAAGAGGATGATTGGGCAGTTTTATCGATGGATAGCGTTGTCATCTATAATGACGGGCGCCGCGTCAACCGTGAGGTGAAGCAGACGGCGCTTTCGGGTGCCCTCATTGGTAAAGGGAATTACCGGCACTTCATGATGAAGGAGATTGCCGAGCAGCCTACGGTCATCGGCGATACACTGCAGGCCTTCATGAATCCCTTGGAGAGGTCGATTCAGCTCCCCACCCTGCCTATTGATTTGGCCAAGGTAAGCCGCCTCACCATCGTTGCCTGTGGTACAGCGTATCTTGCCGGCTTTGTCGCCAAATACTGGCTTGAAAGTATCGCGCGATTGCCCGTCGATCTAGATGTGGCGTCTGAGTTTCGCTATCGCCAAGCACCGATGGATCCTAATGGCGCGATGCTGGTCATCTCGCAATCAGGTGAGACCGCAGACACGCTTGCGGCCTTGCGCTATGCTAAATCATTAGGGCAAAAAGTGATCTCGGTTCTCAACGCGCCAGAAAGTACGATCGGCCGAGAAAGCGATCTTGTCCTTCATACCTTGGCGGGGCCGGAGATCGGCGTTGCATCTACTAAGGCTTTCTCCACGCAACTGGTAGTGCTTGCCTGCTTTGCTTTGGCAACGGCGCGCGCACGCGGCGCCATCGATGCGGCGCGCGAAAGCGCTATGTCATCAGCGTTGACTGAAGTGCCCGCACGCATTGCTGAAATTCTCAACCACGATGCCCATATCAAGGAAATCGCCCTTAGGATCGCCGAGGCGCGCGACGTGCTTTTCCTTGGCCGGGGCACCTCTTATCCAATCGCGCTCGAAGGCGCGCTGAAGCTGAAGGAAATTTCCTACATCCATGCCGAGGGCTACGCCGCGGGTGAAATGAAGCACGGACCGATCGCGTTGATCGACGAGAATGTACCGGTGATCGTGGTAGCGCCGACCGACGAGCTTTTCGATAAGACTTTCTCGAACTTGCAGGAAGTCATGGCACGCGGCGGGCGTGTCGTGTTTCTGTCAGACGCTGACGGCGTCCGCAAGGTGGGTATTCAGGCCATGGCGGTCATCGAATTGCCGAAGGTCGATCCCTTCGTGGCGCCCATCCTCTATACGATTCCGGTTCAGTTGCTGGCCTATCACGCAGCTATTGCCAAAGGCACGGATGTTGACCAGCCGCGCAACCTCGCCAAGAGCGTTACTGTCGAATAATCACTGCAGATAGCAGCCAGTACCTCAGACGCTGAGACATGGACTAACGCCGTTTAGCGGCAGATGCGCGTCATTGCCAGGTGCCGTCTTGATTGAAGACGAGGCGAGGTAGGGGGAATTGTCGGCTCCGAAGGCGATGAATTGGATTTCGCCATCAGGCCTTATGAACATCATGAAGCAGTTCGGTGTGCCGTCCCGGTAATTGGGATAGGCGTAGCAGACTTCGCCGTTCTCCACCCACCATTTGCCAGGATAGGTGCAGCCCTTCTCAAAATAGGCGGTTCGACCATCGGCTAGGTGGTATTCGATCCAGTCCTCACCATCATAATAGCGGCCATAGATGGTGAGTTCGGTGAGCTTCTTCTTGATCTCGGCCGTGTCGGTCACGGCCACGGCTTCGGACTCAAGCTCGCCGGGAACCTGCGGCGCTGGCTGCCCGAGATCGTTGGGGGTTTCAGCGAAGGCCGTTGCCAAAGGCGAAACGATCGCCAAGAGCGTTTGCGCCAATAAGACGGCGCAGGATAATTGTCTTAAGGCTAGTCCCAGGGCGAAAGTGCGGCGGCTAATCACGTCGTTTTCTCCAAGAGCGGAAGCTTAGGCTTTTAACGACAAAACATGGCCTGATTTTGGCATAGATTAGATAAGAATGAACATATCGCCGAATACTGTCCGTTGACTTAGCTTTTTTGCCGTATATTATCCGGTCCTAAAGACAAAAGAGCGGAACAGAACCAGTGTTGGACAAGATTGACCGCGATATCGTGGCGATGATGCAACTGGACGCAACCCTAGCTTATGCAGATTTGGGCGAACGTGTAGGGCTATCTGCATCCACGATTAATGATCGTCTGAAACGGCTGCGGGCAAAGGGTGTCATCCGTCGCGTCAGCGCCGAAATCGACCCACATGCACTGGGCCTCGACCTCATGGTTTTCGTGCTGGTCGAGGTGACCGGCCGAGCCGAGGAGCTTGCATTCGTTGCTGCCATGCAGACCGTATCCTCGGTCATGGAATGCCATCACATCGCGGGCGAATTCTCTTATTTGTTGAAGATTCGCGTTGCGTCAACGACGGCGTATGAAACCTTCCTCGATCGAGACCTCAAGACAATCGCCGGCATTCGCCGGACCCAGAGTTTGATCGCACTGTCTAGCGCGAAAGACAGCCGGGTCTTGCCAAGCGCGGCAGCGGGCGAGGTAAGTTAACATCATGGAAATGCTTTCTTGGCATATCCCTCTCATCGTGAAGGGCATCATCATCGGTTTTGCGGTCGCGGCACCGGTGGGGCCGATCGGCATGCTCTGCATTCGGCTGACGCTTGAAAAAGGCCGTACAGCGGGCTTCTGTGGTGGCCTTGGCGCAGCCTTAGCCGATACGATTTTTGCCGCCGTTGGCGCCTTGGCGCTCATTGGCGCATTCGGCCTCACCTCGGGTTGTAGCTCCCTCGAGGCCTATCGCGCCTGGCTCGAGCTTGGTGGCGGGTTATTCCTAATCGCCTTCGGCGTGCATCTTGGCCTAAAGCAGCCGATCATTGCTGGCAGTGATGAAGAGGTGCCGCAGACTCTGCTCGCTGATTTCTTACGCACGACGGTACTGACTCTGGCAAATCCTTCGACGATCCTTTCTTTTATCGGCATTTTCGCTGGTGCGTCGGTGCTATCGCGGCTCAATCTGAATGATGTGCCGGAACTGATTCTTGGCGTCTTCCTGGGGTCGGCCGGCTGGTGGCTAAACCTATGCATTATTGTCGGATTCATCCGTCATATGATTTCAGAAATCGTCTTCGTCTGGCTAAACCGGATCGCCGGCGGTTTGCTGGTAGCCTTCGGTTTCGTGACTCTCCTACATCTGACAAGTGGTTATTTTTCCGGCGACCAATGAGTTACCCCAGAATGGTTGCTCCCACAGGGGTCGGATGCTAGTTTCCGGCCCGATTTTGCCCTTTTTCGCGAAGATTGGACTGATCCCACGCCATGTCATTGGACAGCAAAACCGTCGCTCATATCGCCACTTTGGCCCGTATCCGGGTGCTCGAAGCCGATCTCCCAGGCCTCGCCCAGGAGCTTTCCGGCATCATGACCTGGATTGAGCAACTCAATGAAGTCGACACCAAAGGCGTCGAACCCATGGCGGGAATCTTAGCACGCGACCTGCCGCGCCGCACGGACGTCGTGACCGATGGTGGCAATCCCAACAAGGTGCTGGCCAATGCACCGGAGCCGGCTCATGGCTTTTTCACCGTCCCCAAAGTGGTCGAGTGAGGAGTGTTGTCATGACCGATTTAACTCATTTTACCATCGCTGAAGCACTCGATGGTCTTGCTGCTAAAAAGTTCTCAGCCCGTGAGCTTACGGACGCACATCTGAAGAAGATGGCCGGGCTGAAGATTCTGAATGCCTATATCACAGAAACGCCGGAGACGGCGTTGGCGCAGGCTGATGCCTCCGACAAGCGCCGCGCATCTGGCGGGAAGATTGGCAATCTCGATGGCATTCCATTGGGCATCAAGGACCTCTTTTGTACCGAAGGCGTGCAGACGACGGCTGGCTCTCATATTCTTGAAGGTTTCAAGCCGACTTATGAATCGACGGTGACGAAAAATTTGTTCGACGCCGGTGCGGTCATGCTGGGCAAGCTCAATCTCGACGAATTTGCGATGGGCTCCAGCAATAAGACCTCGTATTACGGCAACGTCATTAATCCGTGGAAGCGCAAGGGCGACAACATCGATCTGGTCCCTGGCGGCTCATCCGGCGGTTCGTCGACGGCCGTTGCCGCACGTATCGCCATGGCGGCGACCGGCACCGATA
>CAYOYT010000278.1:0-4147 GCA_964408245.1 uncultured Dongia sp.
CACTTCATTCTGGGCCGCGGCAGTACCACCGCCGGCTGCTGTACCTTTGGGAAACTGGTTCTCGAGATAGAGCACTTTCTGCTTTAGCTGTTGCACCTCGGCACGGAGATCATCGACCTCATCCGCCTTTGCACTGGCAAGTGGCGCCAGCAACAGCAAGCCGACCAGGGTGGCCATTCTCATCCCATTTACAAAAGTCACGGGGCTTATCCTTATCGGTCGCCTGCGAAAACCCAATCTTCAGGCCCTATATGCTCAATACCGAACCGGGCAGAATTATGGCATTGGTGCGTATCTTCCGGTCACAAAATTGCGCACTGACAATGCCAAATAGACTCGGGGAAAAGCAAGCTTGGCCAGGGTTTTGGCCCGATTAAAGGCACGCAGACGGCGGTGCTGTAAAACGAGAGACCTCCGGCTGGTTCCTTCATTTCAGCGGTTAATTGTTGTCACACCACGACGGATATGGGACCAGCACGAGTCTTCTAGCTCGATACAAAGCGGCCGCTCTTTCCCGATGAAATTATTGAGGTACGCGATTTATCGATCCAAAGAGCCAAGAAGTATTGACGGATGGCGTTGGCCCGTTGCTCGCTAAGGCCTATATTGTATTCGGGGTTCCCACGTTCGTCGGCATGACCTTCGATGATGAATATTTGCTGGGGAAATTGCCGCATCCACTCAGCCTGCTTTTGCAACAAGCTCTGTGCATCGGTCGTCAACGCGTAGCTATCGGTTTCGAAATAGACGGTATTGCCGATATTTTGCAAACCTGACTCATCCGATGGCTGGCCCGAAATCAACTGGTTGGCAATACCGGTCCCCCCATCGATGTTGTTCGCGAGTTAGTCTGTGTGTCTGACGGTATCGTCCGCAAGCACTGAGCATCAGTGCGGCAAACATCGTCGCCGCCAATGCTCGGCTGCGGTCACTGATGACATGCATCGAGTTGTCCCCTCTTAAAGTTGTAAAATCCCAACCCGGACAAACTCGATGCCAAAAAAGGTGCGATTGCAGCAGCATTCGCGCGAAAACGGGGAAACTCCACCCGCCACTGTCACGATTTAGACAAAGAAAAACGCCGGCCCTCAAATCGGGCCGGCGTTGATTTAGTCAGTTATGTGCTGAGCGCGATTACGGGTTAATGGCGCTGACACCGCGACGGTTCTGCGACCAACACGACTCATCGCTCTCGGTGCAGAGCGGACGCTCCTTGCCGTAAGAGATAGTGCTGAGGCGCGCTTTGTCGATTCCCAGGGCAACGAGATAATTGGCAACTGAGTTCGAACGACGCTCGCCGAGGGCGAGATTGTACTCACGGGTGCCGCGCTCGTCGGCGTGACCTTCGACGGTCAACGTACGTTGTGGGTACTGCTGCAACCAGGCGGCCTGACGCTGCAGCTGCGATTGAGCGTCCGAGGTCAAGCTGTAGCTATCGACATCATAATAAATCGTGTTACCAACGTTCTGATTAAAATCCTCGGGTGAACCCGGAACCGCAGCGCCCGTGAGGCTGGAGTCAGGTACCGTCGAACCCGTGTTGCCAGCGCCAGCGCCAGCACCACCGACGTCATTCACCGGAACGTCCGACGAACAGGCTGCCAGAAGAGCGGCCGCAGCCAGGGCCGACAAGATCGAAAGACGCATTTTTTATTTCCTCTTTTGTCCGTTCATTAGCCCGAGCAAATCCCCCGACCGCCCCCAGATAGTGGATCGCTAATTGCTCGCGCTTTAAATTCCGCGCTAAATCAATGTATTCCAGGGCCAAATTGATCCTAGAATCGGAGCAGAAGATACTACCTTATTGATTCCCAAGCAAGGGCGACCATGCCGGATCCGATCCGTCTAGTGGCGTTTTCATCACACGCTCGTTATGGCCGGTCAGATCGATGGAATGGAGCTGAGTCTTGCCGGACGGCTCTTGTTTGAAATAGGCTAGAACCCGACCATTGGGCGCCCAAGTCGGGCCCTCAATCAACCAGCCCTGGGACAGCATGCGCTCACCCGATCCGTCGGGCCGCATCACACCAATATAAAAGCTGCCCTGGGACTGCCGCGTGAAGGCGATGAGATCCCCACGGGGCGACCAGACCGGGGTTCCGTAGCGCCCCTGCCCCTTGCTGATGCGGCGCGCGCCATTGCCATCGGCACCCATGACATAGATCTGCTGGCTGCCACCGCGATCGCTTTCAAAGGTGACTTGGCTGCCGTCCGGCGAATAGCTGGGCCCGGTGTCGATCCCTGGGGTGTTGGTGATGCGCTGAGTGCGACGGGTACGAATATCCATTACGTAGATATCTGTATTACCCGCCTGCGCCATGCTCATGATGACCTTAGACCCATCAGGCGAGAAACGCGGCGCAAAAGTCATGCCCGGGAAGTCGCCCAGTACTTCCTGCTGGCCGCTGTCGATGTTGAAGAGATAAACGCGCGGCTTATTTCCGTAATAAGACATATAGGTAATGTCTTGAGCGGCTGGCGAGAACCGTGGCGTTAGCACCAGCACGCCGCCATCGGTAAGATTCTTATGATTCTCGCCGTCTTGGTCCATGATGGCGAGCCGCTTCACGCGCTTAGACTTTGGGCCAGTTTCCGAGACATAAACGACGCGAGTATCGAAATAACCCTCTTCACCTGTAATACGCTTATAGATCTCATCGGCAATTTTGTGGCCGACCCGGCGCCAGTTATTGGTCGCTGAATTGTACTGGAAGCCGGTCATCTGCTGTTCACCCACCACGTCCCACAGACGGAACTGGACGGCGATCTGACCATTGGCTTGAGCGGTTACGTTGCCAGCGACAAGGGCCTGGGCATTGATGAGCTTCCAGTCCTGAAAGCGCGGGGCTTGCTGCAGCGAAGCACTGTCCTGGATGAAGGCTTTCTTGTCGATCGGCGCGAAAAGGCCTGAGCGCTCTAGATCGGCCGCGACGACAGCGGCAATATCCCGCGCCACCTGACTGTCGCCCGGTGCCACGGCATGGAAATCCGGCACCGCTATAGGCATGGGCTCGACCACGCCACGGGTGATATCGATCGTCGGCTCGGCCTTGACCGAACCTATCCCTACCGGGAGGACCACCAGCGACATCATCAGGATGCCACGTAAAAACTGCTTCATGCGTTGCCTCATCTATAAAGACATATTCTGTCTAACTATCCGCTTCTTAACAATGCAAGCGTTCAATTGGTTTCATAACCTGAATCGCGCGTTAACGCATCTTACAAACACTTGAAGTCAAAAATCCCTATATACGGGCGGCGAATTCGCCCAATCAGAGAAGATCCGCTGGATGGAAACGTAGCTTCATCGTTGGCCAGTACTTTCCCGGTGGCAACCGCAACGGGCTGGCGTACCTCACGGCTCGAATTGCACTTTCTGAGAGCGACCGGAAGAACGGATCAGCTTGATTGTTCAAGAGCGTCACTTTCACGACCGTGCCGTCTGGCAGCAATTCAATCCGCAACTCTACCAGAATCTCCTGAATATTTGGTGCGCCGGCGGCACTTCCCAAGTTCCATTTGTCCTCAATTTGGCTGCGAATGCCGTCTTCATCGCCTGACGTCATCGGAATTTCCGAAGCCAGATCGGTTTGCGGTCCCGATGTTTCTTCCGGCTCCGGCGCGGCCTGCTTTTGGGGCTTTTCCGGCGTTGGCTCCGCCGCCTGTTCGTTTAGAACGCTGGCTAGCAGATTATCGAGCTCAGCCGAATCCTTCTTCTTCTTTTCCTTCGGCTTCTCTTCGGTCTTTTTCTTTGGCTTCTCCTGCGGCTTTTCTTCCGGCTTTTTCTCTATTTTCTTCTCGTCATCCTTCGGTTGGATTTTATCGGGAATGACGACCGCTTGCTGTTCAGGTTCGGGTGGCGGTGGCGCCGCAGCCGGCTTCGGGTTTTCCTTGGCTGGCGCCGGTTTTATCTCTTTCTTCGGTTGCTCGACCTTCTGTGTCTGTTTAGGCTTTTCGCTTACTTTTTTCGACGGCTTGTCGACTTTAGGCGCAGCTGTCAGATCCGTGACGATCGCTGCTTCGATGCCGACTGGTTCCACAATCAACTCGTCTTCGAAGAGATGTGGAACGCCGAACCAAGCGAGCAGGAAGACACCGACATGGAACACCACCGAGGCAACGAAGCCACGGTTGAGTTCCATGT
>CAYOYT010000279.1:0-4126 GCA_964408245.1 uncultured Dongia sp.
AGATCGCGCTTTATCACGTCGCGCCAAGTGCGGCTGGCAAAGCGCTCATTGTTTTCAAAAGCATCGAGCTCTGCAATCATGATGAAGTCATCCGCGGTTGACGTCATGCGGCAAGTCACCTCGACACGGATATCCCAGCCTGGTCGGAACTGTATGTGGCTCTGCTTGCAAATATACGAAGCGCAGAGCGGATCATTCGGCGCGATGCGCAGTTCGCGACGGATATTGTGTAGCACTTCAGTGCCAATATCGTCGAAACGTTGCCGACCTTCGCCAAAGACTCCTTCGCCATCTGTCACATAGAGAATTTCACCCTTCACGAAGTCGACGCTCGTCTCACGCGTCACATTGCCACCGGGCGTGATCTGACTCATCGGCGTGGCAGGACCGGCCATCGGCTTGCCAAAAGGCTCGATCCCGTCCGTCGATTGCGGCTGGCGATGCGGTAGTGAGAGCCGGCTACTACCGACAACGATACCAAGCGTCACGACTTCCGGTACCGGCCATATCATCGGCCAATAAGCGCTCGTCAACGAGATACGAATACGATGGTTGGTGGCAAAACGATGACCGCAAGCATTGAGTGACAGCTTGACCCGATACCGTTTGCCCGGCTCGAGCGGTGTGGGGTTCGTATGGCTTTCGCGATGCGTTAGATTGATCACTTGATAGCTTACCCGGAGCGATTTGCCGTCCGGTGCCACATCGCATAAGCGCGCACAGAGTTGTGCCACCGGCTTGTTACTCGTGAATTCGAGCTCAAGCTGTGGGGCTCCTAGAATCTGCACAGCCTCCTTGAGCGGTGTCGTGTCGAAGACGAGTGCGCCGATATCATCCAACCGCTGATCCGCCGGCAGCTCGCCAACGCAGCCGGCACCCATCCATTCGCCGGCCGCGGAACCGACATGCTGCGGCGAACACAGGGTAATGGTCTATTCGGCACCTCCGATTGCCGACAAGCCTTCTCTATTGAGATAGAGCACCTGTGGCGTGATGCCCGTGGAAGGATAGCTTTCTTCGGTTATCCAATGGCCAGGATGGTACTCGCGCGTCGTCTCAGGTGGCATATAGTCCTGCATCCAGGCACGCAGCATCGGTCCCTTCTCCGTTCCATTCTGCTCGTTTTTAAGCCATCTATCCCACCAGGCGACGGCATCCTGTAAGAAGCCAATGGCCGGCCCTGGCCTGCCGTCTTGCGGATAGATATGCGCCCAAGGCCCGATGACTCCTTTGAGCGGTACTTTGAGATGCTCAAGCATTCTGGGAATAGCATTGGTATAAGAATCCACCCAACCGCCAATGAGATAGACCGGTACCTGGATCGCGTCCCAATCCTCGCAAATCGATCCATGTTGCCAGTAGGCATCTCGGCGCTGATGCTTCAGCCACAAAGCGGGCCAGAAGGGCATAGTCTCCAATCGTTCGCGCCACTGATTGCGCCAGCCGGGGCCGACCAGCTCTGGATCCGCGGGCCGCCCTTGATAGGCCAGCATAATTGTGCCCCACCAAAGATTGTCGTTGAGCAAGCAACCGCCCATGTAATGTATATCGTCGGAATACCGGTCATCGGTTGAGCAGACTGACAAAACGGCCTTCAATGCTTTCGGCCGGCGTGCTGCCACCTGGAGACAGTTGAAGCCACCCCAGGATTTGCCCATCATCCCGATACTGCCATCACACCAAATTTGCGACGCCATCCAGTCGATAACTTCTAGCGCGTCATCCTGCTCTTGTTTCAGATACTCATCCCAAAGCAATCCGTCGCTCTCGCCCGAACCGCGCATATCAACGCGCAAAGCGGCATAGCCATGGCCGGCAAAGTAGGTGTGCATCGGCTCATCGCGTGCTCGCGTACCATCGCGCTTCCGGTATGGGATGTATTCCAGCACCGCCGGTACTGGCTTTTGCTTGGCTGATTCCGGGAGCCAGAGACGCGCTGCCAACCGACAACCATCTTTCAGCGTGATCCAGAAATGCTCCGTAACATCGACTTTCTGCGGTAGTTCAATAGCTTTAGCCATGAATAAAAGCTCACTTGGCTTTGACCCGCCTTTTCTGCAGCAAGTTCGACAACCAATCCGGATCCATTTCTGGAACGGAAGACAGCAGCAGTTCGGTGTAGGCCGGATAAGGTGGCGACAAGACCTTGATTTTCGGACCTTGTTGTACCACTTTGCCCTGGTTTATGACCACAATCTCATCCGCGATAGCACGCACCGTCGCAATGTCGTGGGTAATAGACAAATAGGAGACACCAAACTCAGCGTGCAATCGCAGCAAAAGTTTGAGAATATCTTCTTGGACAATCTGGTCCAAGGCAGAAGTTACCTCGTCACAGATGATGAGATCGGGCTCAGCCGCCAATGCGCGTGCAATACATATACGCTGCTTTTGGCCACCCGACATTTCGCTCGGCAGGCGGTCGACTTAACTCTCATCAAGCTCAATCATCTTTAGCAGCTCGACGACCCGGGCATCGAGCGCGGCACCCCTAAGATTATGATAGAATATTAAAGGCCTTCCGATGATATCATAAACCCGATGGCGTGGGTTGAGTGCCGTGTCCGGGCTTTGATAGATCATTTGGATACGGCGCAGACTTTCCTTGTCACGTTGCGCCAAAGCCGGCGGTAGATCCGTACCGTTGAACTTCACGTCACCTTTGCTGGGCGGCAACAGACCTGTTACGACGCGTGCAAGAGTGGACTTACCCGAACCGGACTCACCGACAACAGCTACAGTTCGTCCCCGCGGCACAGAAACGCACACATTATTTAGGATCTTGATGGCATTGCTGTAAGCCGCGTCGACATGCTCAACCTTAAGGATGAGATCACTGGTCGCAGATTCTTCCTTGGCCAATTTTCGAACAGCCCATAACGACCGGGTATAGGATTCATTGGGTGCCGTCAGCATTTCCCGCGTCGGTGCTTCCTCTACAAGTTTACCGTGTCGTAGCACAATGATGGGATGCGCCATCTGTGCGACCACGGCCAGATTGTGGGTGATGCAGATAGCCGCAGTATGAAATTCTTCGACGATCGCTCGGATCGATGCCAGCACTTCAACCTGTGTCGTGACATCAAGAGCGGTCGTCGGTTCATCGAAAATAATGAGGTCAGGCCGGCAAGATATCCCAAGTGACAGAGGCCAAACAATCCATCAGCGCATCGGGAAAGATGTGTTCCGTCGACAACGTAATGTAGACTCAGCCCGGCGACCTCGGCCTCTGCATAGAGTCGCGACACCGGCAGGCCATGACTTTCCTTTGAACCAAACATCCACCCGCCACAATAGAAATAGACGACAATCGGTAAATTTTCGCCAGCTGCATGCTGTGCCGGTCGATAGAGGACGGCGCGACATTTTCCGCCAAGAGCGGTAATCATAATTGTCTCAACGGTTACAACTTCCTGACGAACCGCATGATATCGCTGCCAATAAGCATCGTAGATCCAACGTTGTTCGCTCATCGGTAGTTTATCAAGGGTAGCCGTAAAGACTCGCTCGGAATCTGCAATGAAAGCGGTGACATCGGCGTCTGTAGGCTTGATGCCCTAGCCCATCCCTTCCCGCCCCTGGTTTGTCCGGCTCTTGCATCCGGCGCGGGCGACACTGCATCATTCGGCGCGATAACTCAAATCGTCCCGATTGATCGGTTAGTCATGCCGCCAGCACCCGCCAACGACCAGACCATGACGATTGGTTTCCTGCTGATGCCGTTGTTTTCCATGATGGCATTTGTTTCCGCTATCGAGCCCTTGCGCGTCGCCAACCGCATGGCAGAGCGGCAGCTCTATCGCTGGGAGGTGATCTCGCGCGACGGCAATCCCGTCACCGCTTCGAATAATATGTCGCTGGCAGCCGACCATGCCATTGCCAAGCACCCGACTTATCTGATGCTTGCTGTTTGCGCCAGCTTCAATCCTCTGCGCCACTTCGATGCCGCTCTAAAGCAATGGCTGCAACGCCAGAACGCAACCGGGATTGAACTTGGCTCCATCGACACAGGCGCTTTCTTACTGGCGCGAGCCGGTCTGCTTGACGGCTACCGGGCCACGACGCATTGGGAAAGCCTCGACAGTTTCAGCGAGTCCTTTCCCAAGGTAGAGGTCGAAAACGCGCT
>CAYOYT010000280.1:0-4125 GCA_964408245.1 uncultured Dongia sp.
GCTGATCGGTGCCGGCATCATCTATTTTGTCACTGTCTATGTGCTGACGCGTGGCCTTAACTGGATGGAGCGCTGGCTCAATAAGGACCGCCTCGCCATACCGGGTGCTGTCGGCAAGGTACCCGTGAAAGCGTGAAATTGTCGTTTTATCTCGGCCTTGGGCTGTTGCTGTTGTTGGCCGGCGCCTATACCGGCTATTGGTTCTTCGTGGCAGCGAAACTGCAGGTGGGAGTAGAGGCCTGGATCGCGGAGCAGCGCGCCATAGGCAATGACCTGCGTGTGGCGGAAGGATCGATTGACGGTTTTCCATTCACCTTCAGGCGCGATTTCGGAGCGGCCGAAATGCTGCTGCAAGGTGCGACGCCAATTCAGATCGTGGCTGGCTCCGCCGTGGCGGAAATCAAGCCCTGGAATCTCAATACCGTCATTGTGAATGCGCGCGACCTGTCTTTCAGCGGCTCGCCGGGTGTCTATGCGGTAGCGAATCTGGATGGAAGCATCGACATTCCAAAGACACCACCAGCGGACTACCTCCAGCCGTTCCTCGGTTTTGACCTGACGGCGACAAACATCACCTTACCCGAAGGTCAGCGCGCCGTGACGACTGCGCCGATCGAGACGCTAACCGCACGTGGTGCTGTGATGGGCCCGGTGCCGATGGCGCCGGATATCGGCCAAGCGCTGGCTGGCTGGGCGAATGCTGGCGGTGTGCTGGAACTAAAAGCGATCTCGTTTGCCCAAGCGCCGCTCGAGGCGGTGGGTGAGGGCACCCTGGCGCTCGATAAAGCATGGCAGCCGCTGGGTGCACTTACGTTGCGCGCGCTGGGTGTCACAGAGACGGTGGATCTGCTGGCCAGCCAAGGCCTGCTCGACGAGCACAACGCGAAGACCGCGAAGATCATGATACAGAGTCTCGCCAAGCCTAACAATGCGGGCCGTCCCCAGGTCGATCTAAGCCTCAGCCTGCAGCAGGGCTATCTGTGGCTGGGGCCAATCAAGCTCGCAAGGTTGCCGCGTTTTAACGGCTGAGAACATGCCCGCACCAAGGCGCAGGCGGTTCTTTTATCTTGGGCGGCAGCGGATCCCGGGGTCCAGCGTTGGTCCTACTGGCCGGGGATCCACTCTTTCCGTCTTTACCGCCTAACGCGGAAGTTCTCGAACTGCCACGGATCGGTTAGATCAAGGTTCTCCTCCTTGAAAAGGACGTTGCGGTCCTGCAAGGGTGTCCAGTCGCTGTAGCAGCCAACCACCGGCCCTAGATAGGGCTTGCAAATGCCCAGGATGTATTCGTGGTCGATTTCTTCCGGCTCGACCACGCCACGGTTCGGATTCTCAATCAGCCACATGGCACCCGCTAGAACCGGTGAGGCAATCTGCGGTGATGTCGCGTTATATTCCGGGCCCATGATCCGGCGAGCTTCATGAATCGAAAGCTGCGAGCCATACCAATAAGCGCCGAAATCTCCCATCAATAGAGCGCCCAGCTCGTCGATGCCGTCGACAATCTCCTCGCCCAGCAATCGGACGTCTTTTTGCATGGTGAAATTCTTTTCCTGGAACTCCCGCACGGAAAGGACGGCGTCGTCGCAGGGGTGATAGGCGTAATGCACCGTGGGGCGATATGTCACCTTGCCCTTCTCGGTGACCGAGAAATAATCCGCGGTCGTGATCGATTCACCATGCGTGATCAGATAAGCGATCATGGGGCCGCCATGCGGCGTCCAGGAGCGAACCTCGGTGGTACAACCTGGCTGACGCAGATAGATTGCGGCCTTGGAGCCTACTTTGTGCTGGACGGCATTCTCGGGCAGCTTTTTTTCATGCGAGCCCCAGCCGAGCTCAGCCGGTTGGCAACCTTCACCAACAAAGCCAGGTATCGACCATGTGTTGACGAATTCGCCGGGTAGCTTCGGCAAGTCGGTCACCTGCAGATCGTGTTCGGCGACGTGAATGACTTTGACGCCCGTATCGCGCATGAGCTTCGCCCATTCATCGCGGGTCTTGGGCTTGGTGATTTTGAGGCCACGCATGCGGGCGACGTCCAGTAGGCCCTGCTTGATGAAATGGGTAATGAGGCCCGGATTGGCGCCATGCGTCAGCAGCGCCGAAGGGCCATTCTTTGGGAACTTCTTTGCCGCTTCCAGGGCGCGGTGGCGCAGGAAATAATTGGTTCGCTGCTCTTCCGGAATGGCGGTGTTGTCGTAGTAATTAGCCCAGGGCTCGATGCAGGTGTCGATATAGAGCACACCGGCCTTTTGGCACCAGGCGATAAGGGCCAGCGAATCGACCTCGACCGATAGATTGATCAGGAGATCGCCTTTCGAGAGCTGCTTCGATAGCACCTTAATGTAATTGCCCTCGTGCAGGGGCTCGACGATGTAATTGACGCCCTTCTCGATAAAGCGCGCGGCATCTTCCGTGTGGTCGTGGCCATCCACCACCGTGACGCGGCTCAAAGGCATATCAAAATGACGCTCGATCAGCGGCATCGTGCACCGGCCGACCGAGCCATAGCCAATCATTACAATGCGGCCCTTATAGGGAAACTTTGCCATCATCTACCTCATGTTCGAAAAAATGGCGGTCCGTGTTGCTGCGTCATTCTGCGCAGCCGGCTTGCCCGAAAAGGATGTTGCAAGCGCGGGATTGTCGACCGATAAGCCCCGAATATCGGCACTTACGGAAAATCGGGCGGGATCGCAAGTGAATTTTTGCAGGGCGGCATGTGTGTTTCAGCTGCCGCGCCAAATGGCACGTCGTCAAGCCCCGGGACGAGGGTGCAAATTCTGCCAAACTCATTTCGTCATCCACGGGTGAAGCCCCGGCGATCCACCGCTTGCGCGTGTTGGTGCTTACAATTTACGCAAGCGGTCGAATTCGATGAATTCGTGGGCGATAGAACGTTCGATGAGATCGCGGTAGATAGGTTCGACGAAATCTGGGTCTATGCAGGCGGCGGCGGCGGCGGCGCGGATCTTGGCCACCACGTCCTCGATGCGTGGCTCGTCGCGCACGGCGGCACGGTGAGCCTTGATGCGGGCTGCTTCGCCGATGAAATGGAGGCGGTCGGCAAGCAGGCCGATGATTTGGCGGTCGAGCGCATCGATCTCGGCGCGCACCTCGCTCATGTCGGTGCAGGTCTTGCGGCGAGTGCTCATCGGATCATGCCTGCTTTGCGTCGATGATGCCGCGGCGCACGGCGCGGGTACGCGTGAAGGTATCGAACAGCTTATCACCCTCACCCCAGCGGATTGCGCGCTGCAGGGCCGTAAGATCCTCGGTAAAGCGGCCGAGGATCTCGAGAACCGCCTCGCGGTTGTTGAGGAAAATGTCGCGCCACATCGTGGGGTCGGACGCGGCGATGCGGGTGAAGTCACGGAAACCCGAAGCCGAGAACTTAATGACTTCCGATTGCGTCGATGTTTCGAGCTGCGTTGCCGTGTCGACGATGGTATAGGCGATGAGATGCGGCAGATGCGATGTGATCGCCAGTACCTGATCGTGATGGCCCGGTTCCATCACCTCGACCATCGAGCCCACCGCGCACCACATTTGCTGTAGTTTCGCGGTCGCTCGAGGATCGGTGCCGGCCACGGGCGTGATGATCGCCCAGCGGCCCTTAAATAGCTCTGCAAAGCCAGCGCGAGGACCAGAATGCTCTGTGCCAGCGATAGGATGGCCCGGAATGAAGTGGACACTCTCCGGCACATGGGGACCGAGATCACGGATCACCGCTTGTTTCACGGAACCGACATCAGTGAGGATGGCGCCGGCCTTGAGATGTGGTGCCATCGCCGGTCCGAGATCGGCATAGGCACCGATCGGCGTTGCAAGGATCACGAGATCGGCGTTTTTCACCGCCGCCTCAAGGCTTGTTTCGACGCTGCCGAGCTTCAACTCGATAGCGGCAGTACGCGCTTCGTCGCTGGCGTCAAAGATCGCGATCTCGCCTGCCAGCTTCTGTTCTGCAATAGCACGCGCGAGCGACGAGCCGATCAGGCCGATACCAATAAGAGCGACGCGGTTAAAAAGTAGATTTGTCATTGCGTCGCTGCTCCTGCGACGAAATCGTCGAGTGCTTTGGCGCAGGCTTTTATCGCCGTTTCTTCGGCGATGGTGATGCGC
>CAYOYT010000281.1:0-4110 GCA_964408245.1 uncultured Dongia sp.
ACCCTCGATGGCACCCATCCAGTCCATGGCCGCGCGCAGCTTCACAACCTCGCCGATGAAGACCATGGCGGGCGGCTCGATGCCAGCCGATGCGACATCGGCCGCGGCCTTGACGAGGGTTGTTTCTAACACGCGCTGTTGCGAGGTCGTCGCTTTGGCGATGACTGCGACTGCCGCGTTGGGATCGCGGCCGCCGGCCATGAGCCGTTCGGCGATACGCTCGATATGCTTCAGGGCCATGTAGAGCACGATCACCGGCGCACCCTTGGCGAGGGCTGCCCAATCGACCGAGTCCGGTACGTCGCCCGTCGCGTCATGACCGGTGACGAAAGCCACCGCCGCATTGCACTCACGATGCGTGACGGGGATGCCGGCATAAGCGAGGCCGCCAATTCCCGCCGAGATACCAGGCACAATGCGGAACGGAATGCCATTCTCGACCAGGGTCAGCGCTTCCTCGCCACCACGACCGAAGACAAAGGGATCGCCGCCCTTGAGGCGTAGGACGCGTTTACCTTCGCGAGCAAGTTGCACCAGGCGCAGGGAAATGTCGGGCTGCTTCGAGGACGGCTTGCCACCGCGCTTGCCGGCATATTCCAACATGGCCGATGGGCGCACGAGATCCAGGATCGACTTATCGACCAAGGCGTCATAAACAATGACGTCGGCCGATTCCAACGCTTTCACCGCGAGCATGGTCAGAAGCCCCGGATCGCCAGGACCAGCGCCGGTCAGCCAGACCCAGCCCGGCTCCAAATCGGGTAATGTCGTAAATAGCTTATTCATGACTGCTAAATTATCGCAGGATCGCGCTGACACTAGCCAGCAAAAGACATCGGCCCATAAAATAGCGTCATGACCGAGGAAAAAACCACAGACACAGGCTTGCGCCGTGCACAAGGCGCCCCCCCAGAAGGCGCCCCCCCCAAAGGCGCCCCCTCAGAACGCCCCCTGAGGCGCGGCTGGACCACGGGTTGCTGCGCCACAGCGGCCACCAAGGCCGCGTTTGCCGCTCTTTTGACGGGTAAATTCGCCGATTCGGTCACGATTACCCTGCCCAAAGGCGAAAAACCGACCTTTCAGCTGCTCGAACCCGTGCTGAAGGAGGATTTTGCCGAAGTCGGCATCATCAAGGATGCAGGCGATGACCCAGATGCCACCCATCTCGCCCATATCCGCGCCCGGGTGCGACGGTTGGTGCCGGGCGACGGCACTCAATTCAAGGCAGGCGACGGTGTCGGTATGGTGACAAAGCCTGGCCTGCCCATTCCGCCCGGTGAGCCCGCCATCAATCCTGCCCCGCGCGCGATGATGGAAGGCGTGCTGAGAGAGGTGGCAGCCGCGCAGCGAACACATGCCGATGCCGAGGTAACAATCAGCGTCATCGATGGTGCCAGAATCGCGAAAGCGACTTGGAACCCACGCCTTGGCATCGTGGGTGGCATTTCGATTCTGGGAACGACGGGGATCGTGCACCCTTTTTCTTGCTCGGCCTGGATCGCCTCAATCCATCGCGGAATCGACGTTATCCGCGCCGCTGGGCAAATGCATGCGGCGGCCTGCACCGGCTCAACGACCGAAGGCGCGGTGGCGATACGCCACAACCTCCCGGATTTCGCCTTCATCGACATGGGTGACTTTGCCGGTGGGGTTCTAAAATACCTGCGTCACCATCCCATCGACCGCCTGACACTCGCTGGCGGCTTTGCCAAGATGGCCAAGCTCGCCGAAGGTCATCTCGACCTGCATTCTGGTAGGAGCCAGGTCGATCTCGGTCGCCTGGCCGATCGCGCGCTTGCCCTGGGCGGCGATGCATCTCTCGCCGCTGCGATCCGCACCGCTAACACCGCGATGGAAGCATTGCAGCTCTGCACACAGGCAGGCATCGACATCGGCCATGATATCGCGCGATCCGCACAGGACGTGGCACTGGCAGAATCCGACCACCGCATCGCGATCGAATTGCTGGTCTATGATCGCAAGGGAAATTTGGTCGGCGAGGCACCGTTCAAGAAGTAGCCCCTGCGGCACCAAGCCACGGCACTTCTATGGATCACCGACACGTTAGATTTGTTGCAAACGCCGCACATCCGAAAAGAATACGACGATGGGTGCCAGCGCGTAACCGGCGACGGCGATCCACATCACCATATGCACACCGAGATAGAGAGCGAGCACGCCGCCAAGTAACGCCGCGAAAGGTAACGAGGCGTCATTCACCAACCGGGTCGTGGCACCGGCACGCGCCAGCAATTCCGGCGGCACACGATGCTGACGCAAACTACGTTCCACCACCATGAAGAAACCTGTGCTGCCATCGGCGAATATCTGATGGGCGATAAGCAGCGCCATACCGATCCAGGGTGCGATATCGGGGGCAAAGCCAATGGCATTGCCAGCGAGTGGCACGCAAAGATAGCCGAGCACCTTTACGCTGAAAGCCAGGATAAGCCCAGGTCCGGGCGGCAGGACCTTTACCAGCTTCGGAACAGCGGCAGCGCCGATCAGTGTTGCGGCACCGCCGACTGCGACAACGAGACCAAGCTGCAGCGGCGTTAAAGCCAGATCTGTCACGGCATAGAGCACGTAAAAGGGCGCCAACAACCCACCGAAAAAGGCACGAATGAAGCGCGCGTAAAGCAGCGGTCGCAGGATGGGGTCGTGCCACAGAATACGCAGCCCCTCCTTGATCTCACGGTTAAGATTGGGCTGCTCCCTGTTGACCGGCGGCGGCTCGACGGTGCGAATCCGCCTCAAGCACAGAGCCGAAAGCAGATAGCTGACGGCATCGATCAGAATGGTCAGCGGTCCACCAATCAATTGCATCAGCAATCCCCCTAAAGGTGGGCCGATGATTTCAGTCGTGGCATCCGCCGTCTCCTTCAGCGCGTTCGCCCTGAGAATCTGCGGCCGGCCGACAAGCCCTGGCAGATAGGCCTGGTCGGCAATATCGAAGGCGAGCGTCGCCGTCGAGACGCAAAAAGCGACGGCCCAGAGCTGATAGATACTCAACAGCCCCAGCAAGAACGCGATGGGTATTGAGATCAACAGCCCAAAACGAACCACATCAGCCAAAATCATGCCTGGTCGCCGGCGGAAGCGGTCAAGAAAGGCGCCGGCATGAAGTGCCATCAACAGCGTGGGCAATGTCGCCGCGATGGTGAGGCCGCTCATGGCGATCGGACCGGCGCCCAGCACCAGCACGGCGGTCAGTGGCAACGCCTCGCGCGCGCCCATCTGAGAAAGTCCCAGCGCCATGATGAGCTTGCGGAAATCGGCATGGCGCCACAGTGAGCTTACAGGCGGTAAGTTTACAGGCGGTGAGCTTTCCGGCGGTGAGCTTACGATCTGCGGGCTCACAGGCTGCGGGCTCATTATCTCGCTGACCCTATTCGGGCCGATGGAGATGCTGGTGCGCGGCGCTATAAAGCTGGCTGTCCTTGAATTGCGCCGTGCCAAAGACGCGGCCGACGAAAATCAGCGCCGTCCGCGCAATATCCGTGTCAGCGAGTCTGGCCTCAATGTCATCGAGCTGCCCGCGCACAACTGATTCATCTGGCCAGGACGCACGATAGACCACGACCACCGGACAATCGGCGCCGTAATGCGGTGTCAATTCCAGCACCACCTTGGCAATGCTCTTTACCGATAAATGCAAAGCGAGCGTGGCACCCGCTTTGCCAAGCGTCGCGAGATCTTCGCCCGGCGGCATGGGCGAGGCGGCGCCTTGCACGCGGGTGAGGATGATCGATTGGCTGACACCCGGCAGCGTCAATTCGGTTTTAAGCAAGGCGGCTGCAGCGGCGAAGGCCGGCACACCCGGTATGACGTCATAGGGAATACCGAGGGCATCCAGACGCCGCATCTGTTCCGCCGTGGCGCCGTAGATCGACGGATCGCCGGAATGCACGCGTGCAACGTCAAGTCCTTGCGCATGCGCCGCTGCCATCTCGGCAACGATCTCGTCGAGATGCAAGGAAGCGGTATCGATCACGCGGGCATCGGTCTGGGCACAGGCGACGAGCGCGCGCGGCACCAAAGATCCAGCATAGAGCACGACCGGCGCCAGTTCGATGAGTCGCCGCCCCTTGACCGTGATCAGGTCCGGAT
>CAYOYT010000282.1:0-388 GCA_964408245.1 uncultured Dongia sp.
AAAACAGATCTCGGCTGGTGGCTTTGCCGGCGCTAATCACGCTGGCGATGAGGACGGCCCCGGCCGCCAATTTTCCCACGCCGACATTAAGTCGATCGACGACACGGCTGAAAGTCAGCAATGCGCGCATTGCCACGCCCCCTCCCTGGATATGCCTCTGCCTTTACAGGCAGGCCGCCCATTTTTGGCGGATTTTTATTAGCCTCAATTCCAAGCTACCTAAAGCCTTGATGGAGCGCAATCATTCCTGGTCTGGCCACTAAGACGACAGTCTGGCATGAGCTGTTGCCGATATATCACGGCACGGATTCAGGACTGACCGACCCGCGCCGTTGCGGTCAGGATTCCTGCACCAATGAGGAGCGAGCCACCTACTTTATTGGCTGTG
>CAYOYT010000282.1:398-4102 GCA_964408245.1 uncultured Dongia sp.
GTGCCGACCAGCCGCTCATTACGGATGGCCAGCCGGGCGCGCGCGGCTAGAGCCGCGTAGCCAAAGGCATTGGCAAAGGCGAGAACAAGAAAGGTTGTTTCAAAGATCGCCATCTGCGTCAGAAAATCGCCGTGTGGATCCAGGAACTGGGGCAGAAAGGCGACGAAGAAAATGATGCTCTTAGGATTAAGTGCGGTCACAAGCCAAGCATGACCCAACATCCGTAGCATCGATGCGCCATCCAGGCGCGCGTTGGCATTGAGCGAACCGCCAGCGCGCCACAACTTGATGCCAAGCCAGATCATGTAACCAGCCCCCGCCCATTTAAGGACAGTAAAGATCGTTGCGGAGGTGGCGAGAAGGGCGCCAAGGCCAAGCATCGAAAGCGTCATGGCAGTGAAGTCGCCCAAGGCAACGCCGATCGCCATTGGCAGCGCCGCGCGCCAGCCCTGGCCGAGTGCATAGGAAATGACCAGCAGGATGGTCGGTCCTGGGATGATCATCAGCAGCGCGGATGCCGCGCTGAAGGCAAGCCACGTTTCCCAAGCCATTTTACGCTCCCTGATCGCGTGGGCGACAGGCAAGCAAGCCACAATCGAAGGCGCGCTGTCTAGCCCTTTGGGAGAGCGATTATCTGGCTGATTTAGCTAGATTATCCGGTCGGATAATCAAAGCCAAGATCGCGCGCGGCGAGGTAACCACCCTCACTGACTCGAGTCCAATTTAGAGTCGTTTTCCGGTATTTGAGGTAGGAGGTAACAAAACGCGTGGTGACGTCGGCGCCATTATCAAGCACTGAGGTCACGACTTCGCTCGAGGCATTGCCAAAAGCGATAAGGACATCGCGCGAGAATTTTTTGAGCTGAACGTTATGCTCGTTGACCAATGTAGCCAAAGCCGCTGGGCTACGACCGCTATATTCGGCGGCAGTTAGGCCATTCTCAGCCATGCAGGCCGCCGCAACGATCTGCTTGAGATCGTCTGGAAGGGCTGAGAATTTGCTTTTATTGACGATGCATTCGAGGCCGGTGCCAGGCTCTTGGAAGCCCGGCCAATAATAGAACTTGGTAATCTTATAAAGGCCGAGTGAAAGGTCGTTGTAAGGGCCGACCCATTCCGCCCCATCGATAGTCCCGTCCTGAAGTTTGGCAAACAGTTCACCGCTGGCCATTGGCTGCACGTTAACGCCGAGTTTCTTCAGCGCCTCGCCGCCATAACCGGGGATGCTGAACTTGCGGCCCTTCAGATCGGCGACGGAAGTCACTTCCTTGAGGAACCAGCCGCCCATCTGCACACCGGTATTGCCGGCCAGGAACGGCTTGACGCCGGCAGAATCATAGAGCTCGTCCCACAATTCCTGGCCGCCGGCAAAATTGATCCACCCGTTGAATTCAGTCGGAATCAGGCCGAAAGGCACAGCGCTGAAAAAGCCTGCGGCTGGCATCTGGCCAATGTGATAGAGCGAAAAATCATGTGCCATTTCCGCCGTGCCCTGCGACACGGCGGCAAAGCCTTGTAGCGGGGATACAAGTTCGCCGCCGGCATAAACCTTTACTGTCAAGCGACCGCCAGAAAGCTGGTTGATGCGTTCGGCCAGCCGCTCGGCGCTAGAACCGAGACCCGGCAGACCTTTCGGCCAAGCTGTCACCATCTTCCATTCGATGCGATCCTGCGCCAATGCAGGTTTGGGAAAAGTGCTGGCTAAAGTGGCAGCACCCGCGGCTCCGGCAGTAACGGCACCGGTCAGAAAGCGACGACGTCGCATATGGCAATCCTCGATCTGGTCATTTCGAGCAGCGCCGGCTCCTTGTTGGGGAACGGAGCGCCAACCCACTAATCTATTTATCTCGGCCGGAAACTATCAGGTCATAATCGACAAGAAAAGCCGCCTCGGCCGGTCAAAAAGGACGAAAAAGCGTTTTATGTTGCTCATTTCAGCGATTGCCAGCCATCCGGCCCATAGCGTTCGAGTGGCTGGAAGCGCCGCTTGTAATCCATCTTCTGGCTGCCCTTTACCCAGTAGCCGAGATATAGATAAGGCAGGCTGGTCTGGCGGGCGAGTTCAATCAGCCGGAGAACAACAAGGCTACCCAGACTATTGCGTGCTCGGTCGGCAGCAAAAAAACTATAGACGGCGGAGATCCCGTCGGAGCTCCAATCCGTGAGGCAGGCTGCAATAAGATGACGCGCGCCATCGCGAAACTCGATCATGCGGGTATCGATCGGGCTGTCGGCGATCATGCTGGCATAATCCTGAGGACCCATGCCGACCATCTCACCGTCATTGTGCCGGATATCGAGATAGCGGCTGAAAAGCTGGTACTGCTCCTGGGTTGGATGTGCAGGGCGGATTTCCGTCGTGAGATCTGCGTTGCGCGCTAAGACCTTTCGGAGCGAACGAGAGGGTTTAAAATTGGCGACGTCGATGCGCACCGGGACGCAAGCTTGGCATCCGGCACAGGCGGGCCGGTAAGCGATCGAATGACTACGACGGAAACCAGCGCGGGATAATAGCTCGAAAAGGTCCGTCGCCTGATTGCCGGACAGCTCAGTGATAATTTTCCGCTCCATCCGCTCTGGCAGATATGGGCAGGGGACCTCGGTGGTCACCATGAAACTGATCGGAAAGCTACGGCTCTGCACACTCATGGCGGCAGTTTAAGGTAATTGCAGGCAGCTTGCCAGTAGCCGTTCCATCAAGCGCCGTTATTGCGCAGGAACAAGGTCCCGACGACTATGTCGTGAAGCAGGCGGGAGCGTTGGGTGAAGAAACCCACCGCCAGGATAGGAATGAAGATCGAAAAGGTCGAGAAGAACATCGCTGTCGTCAAGAATGCCTGGACGTGGTCAATCGGCCGGCCGTCGATGTTAACGATGCGGATGCCGCAGGCTCGCATGCCAAAACTCGCGCCCCGGCTGCCCCCTAGCAAATAAGTGCACATCAGAAGATGGATAACGACAGGCGCCAAAACAAAGGCCGGCAGGGATAGCAATCCAAGAGTGCCTACAGTCGCCACGCAATTGGTAAGCCAGAGTGCGCTGGAAATGATCATGACGATCAGAAAGTCGAGTAACGCCGCGCAGATGCGGCGTGGAAGCACGCCCTCAAAGAGTCTGATATCGGTGAGATCGACAGTACCCTGTGGCGCGAAATTTTCGCCTGCGTTACGACCGTCGCCGGGATATTTAAGCGGCGCCAGCTCGATCGAGGGTAGTTTGCGTTCGGTCACGGGCGGATTTCCTGTGGCGTGAGTATTGCCGATATGTGGCATAAGATGCCCTCATACAAGGGCATCACTCTCCATTTCACAAGATTGTCAGTGATTTGATTCCTCGGTTTCGCTGGCATGGCCAGCTTCTTCGGTTTGAGCGGCTTCTCCGGTCGGCGGGACGATTTCCTCTGGCGATGCCGCGGGCTCTGCCGTAGCGCCAGCTGGTATAAATCCTGTCTGGTCACTAGATTGTTCGCCGGCATTAGCATGGGTTTCGCTCAGAAGAATGATAGAGATGCGCCGGTTCTGTGGATCAAGTGGATTCTCTTTGACGAAGGGATCGGTGTCGGCACGGCCGACGACATTGCGCACATGAGCAGCATCCACGCCATTTTCGACAAGGACGCGCCGCGCTGCATTGGCACGATCGGAGGAAAGCTCCCAATTGCTGCGGCCATCGGCGCCGACATAGGGCGTTGCATCGGTATGGCC
>CAYOYT010000283.1:0-4100 GCA_964408245.1 uncultured Dongia sp.
GACAAGCCCAGCTTGGGTCGCGTCTTCTTGGTGATCGTCGATGAATCACCCGAACTAAAGATTGCGCTGCGCTATGCTTGCCGCCGCGCCGCCAAGACCGGCGGTCGCGTTGCTATGTGCTATGTCATGGAACCATCAGATTATCAGGAATGGGTTGGCGTTTCGAATCTGATCCGTGACGAAGCCCGGACACAAGCGGAGGCCATCATGCAGAAGATGGCTGGCGAGGCGCAGAAGCTGTCCGGTAATTTCCCCATCCTCTATTTTCGTGAAGGTGACCGGCAAGAAGAGGTGATGAAGCTCATCGATGAGGAGCCGACGATCTCGATCCTGGTGCTGGGGGCGGCCACTGGCTCGAAAGGTCCTGGCCCACTCATCTCGTCCTTGACCGGCAAGGCCATTAGCAAGCTGCGCATTCCGATCACAGTCGTGCCTGGCAATCTCACCGAAGCCGATATCGAAAATATAGCGTAAGCTCGAGGGCTCATCCGCGAGGTGGATTGCGGCGTTCCATTACTCGCTATCGTAGTCTGTTTTGCCTTCCGTCGTTCCGGAAATCTGAAAGATTGCATATGCCCATCCACTTTAGCCGTCAGCGATTCCTGCGCCTGAGTTTTGCCGGGAGCTTCGCTGGAATCGTAGCACCCCTCGGTCTGGCGGGCCGCGCGTTTGCTGTTGTCGCCGTGGGCGCCGTCGCCAAGATCAAAGGCACAGCCTCGCTTTTCCGTGACGGACAACAAAAGGTGCTGCGGGGCGGTGAAGAGGTTGCCGCCGGCGATGTCATGACGACGCTGGCAGAAAGTCGCCTGCGCATCGCCATGAAAGACGGCTCGGAGCTTAATCTCGGCGAGCTTACCAAGCTGACCATCGCCAGCTTCGCCTTCTCAGCTGAGGACAAGAAGCGTGAGGCCATCTTCGATCTTAAGGCCGGCCTGCTGCAGGCGATCACCGCCAAGGCGGCGCCTGGCTCCAACTTTGTCATTCGCACGCAGAACGCCGTGGCGGCGACCCGCTCGACCGAATGGATCGTCACTGTGGAAAAGGCCCAGACCGGCGTCTATGTGATTGAAGGCAAGGTCGATGTAATGCCATCGGCGCTCGGTTTCCGCAGTCTCTCCAATGCCGAGCAAGACAAAGCTATGCTCCTCGCCGCCGGCCAATCGACAATCGTCGGCAAAATGACCCTTGGGCCCAGTTCAGCACCGCAGCTGACCGATGCTAAGAAGCTTGTGGCATTGCGGGCCGGTCTTAGTTTCGATTAACGCCGTGCTTCAGACGGTTACCCCGAGACTCACTGGATCGACACGATCGCCACCGAGAATGACGGCAATCTTCTCGCCCGCGGTTGGTTCAAGAGCGACGCTCGACCACTGTGGAAAGAAGGACCGACGAGGTGGTGCGCTGCACACCGGGCAGATGCCCAATCCGCGTCAGGATTTCGTCGAGATGTGCTGCATTGCTGGCGCTCACGATGGCGATCGCATCGAATGAGCCGGACACAGTATAGGCCGATTGCACTTCGGGCAGTTTCTTCAACGCACCGATCGCTTGGTCATGTGCCTTGGGATCGACAGAGAGCAGTACATGAGCGCCGACACCGGGCGCCTCGCCGTCCTTGCCGACGACTAAGGTATAACCGGCGACAATGCCGTCGCGCTCTAATCGCTTCAGGCGTTCCTGGACGGCACTGCGGGAAAGAGAAAGTTGTCGGCCCAGCGCGGCGGTCGGTGTGCGCGCGTTGTTGCGTAACAACGAGAGAAGCTTGCGATCGATATCGTCTAGGCTGCGTTTCGCCATTTTATCCGTCGAATTGCCGGTAAGTTTATTTCTTGTCGCCTTTTTGGGCGCGGAAGGCAAGCTGCTTTGAGCGCCAATTTTTATTGCCCCGCAGTGCACAATCTGCCGTGAGATGATTTCATCACTGTTTTAGGTCTAGCAACGAAGCGTCATGCCGAATTGAAATCAAGCCATGACGCTTCCGCTCGGGTACGAGCAGTGCCGTCATGGTATTTCACCGATACCATCCATCTCAAACTTCCCGCCAGCATTCCGCCATGGTCCGTGAGACACCCAATGCTCCTTTGTCCGGTCGTAAGCCAGGAGCGATGGTATTTGCCGTTCTTTACATGTTGGAATCGACGACTCGTGCGCTGGTGCTCACTGTCATGCCGCTGCAGGCCAAGGAGATCTTCGGCTCTGATGCGCGTGTAACGGCGATCTATCTCTGCGTCACCATTTTCGGACTCATCGCCGGCTTGGCCGTACCGCTCCTTATCCATCGCTATCGGCGGCGCTGGGTTTATTCTATGGGTTTGATTGTCGGTGGCTTCGCCGTAATAGCGCTCGCTTTCGACGATCCGATTGGACAATTCTTGGGCCAGACCCTGCGCACGTTGTCAGGGACCGCTTGCATCGTCGTTTTGACCCTTTACGTGCTCGATTTCATTCCGCGCGAGGATCTGGTCCGTTACGAACCGTTGAAACTGTTGTTGGGATGTCTGCCTTGGGGTTTTGGGCCGATGCTGGGGATTTATCTCTACAGCCATTTCGGAACCTGGTCGGTGGCGGCGGTCGGCATGGGGGTCGCCCTTATCGCCGTTAGTCTCTTCGCCTATTTGCGGCTGACCGAAAATCCGGCCGTGGCGGCCGCGACCAAGCCACCACCCAACCCACTGCACAGTATCGGCCGTTTTTTCGGTCAGCCGCGCCTGCGCCTCGCCTGGACCATCGCCTTCGGTCGCTCCGGTTGGTGGTCGCTGTTCTTCGTCTATCCAGCACTTTATTTCCGCGATCGTGGAATCGATGATGTCTGGTCTGGTTTCGTTACCGGTGCCGCCAACGTGTTGCTGGTCCTCGCACCTCTCTTCGGCTGGGTGGCACGTAGGGTCGGCGTGCGATTGCCGATCATCTTTGCCTTTTTCGGGGCGGGGCTCACCACGCTTGCCGTGCCTCTCGCCTTCGCCAGTCCACTGGCCGTGGGCATTCTGCTGCTGCTTGCTGCTTTTTTCGTGGTCATGTTGGATTCGCTCGGCAACATCCCCTTCCTGCGAGCGGTACGGCCGCTGGAGCGACCACAGATGATGTCGGTTTTCCGGACCTATATCGATATTGGCAGTTTGCTGCCCTTCGCCATCTTTACTGCCCTGCTGCAGTTCTTCGATCAGCGCGTGGTTTATATCGTCTACGGGCTGTTGATGCTGCTGGTCGGTTTCTTCGCACGACACCTGCCGCGCCGCCTCTAGAACCCGGCCGTGCCAGAACGTAATTCTAGGAGAATGGCGGCGGTCCAGTTAAGATGAGCAGTTGATATCCTCAAGAGGCGCCAAATCGTCAGCCGGAGCGGCACGTCGCAGATACCGGGGTGAGATGAGCGAAGATCCTAAAGACAGCGAGATGGCGCGCCGTCTCGCACGGGCCGAGGCAGCGGTGGCGGATCTCGCTAAGAGCTACGTCACCTGGGCCAATGCCGATGTCGAAAAATGCGCCGAGCATCTTGCAACGGCGCGGCATGCGCAGCCTGGAGCAAATGTTGCGATTGGCGCTGTCGACCGCCCTATGATTGCCGTCCAGGCCCTTTACGCGGTCGCTCATAATATCAAGGGCCAGGGCGCTTCCTTCGGTTTTCCGCTGATGACGCGGCTGGGGGAATCGCTCTGTCGCCTCACCCGGACGAAGCGGTCGATCGCGGATCGCGATCTTGATGCTGTGCAGGCCCATCTGGAGGCGATGCGCCTGGTGTTGGCGCAGAATATTGGCGGCGATGGCGGCGCATTGGGCGATAAGCTCGTGCAGCACTTGGACGCGCTGGTGAGCGAGCTCATCGGTGCCGACAGCGCCGACCGATGAGTTCAGTCGCCGATCCCTAAAACCGTTCCGCGAGCCAGATGGCGATCCGAGAGCCGGCTTTAATGGCGCCGCTCAATGCCGGATAGGCAGGTGCCTGCTCGGCACCATGGGCAAGGCCGGTGTCGCGGTGCTCGACCTCCTCAGCACGGAAGATCCCGATCTTTTCGGTGATGGCGGGTTCTGACTGGCCGAGCTTGGTCATCTGCTGGCGATAATGTTCGTCGATTACTTCCTCGACTGCGACTGTGCAGGCC
>CAYOYT010000284.1:0-4094 GCA_964408245.1 uncultured Dongia sp.
TTGTAACGCTTCAATCTCGCCGAAATCGAAGGAATAGATCAGTGAGCGCGCTGAATGCACACCACCCAAGCGTTGCTGCGCGCCGCGATTGAGGATGCGGTAATATTCTGCGGTCGATTCCCAGGAGAGCCCACCAATAAGCCCAATCAGCTGCATTTTTCCCCCGCTTCCCCCAAAAATCAAATTGATCGGCAATGGATCACAGGGAAACGCGGGATGCAATCCCGCCTCAGGCTACTCCCCATCTTCAGGGGGAGGAGAAAGCGGATCACATTTTCGTGTCGGGTCTAGGCTGATCGGTTTTTCTGCGGCACCATCCCGCCCATGAAAATCAATGCACTCACTGCCCTCGGCATCCTTCTCACCGTCGCCGCCTGCGGCTACGATTCACCTAAACCCAGCGGCATCGATGAATCCGTAAGCTCGGCGATCAGCGCTGAAGATGCGAACGTCATTGTGGTCAATATCAGCGATCCCTTACCGGTGAAATCGGCGCGGTTGATCGATCCAGCCGGTATCGCCACTGACGCCTTCGCCATCGACACCAACCGCAACACCTATTCTGAGAGCGGATCCTATGGCCCCAATGTCGGTGTCGGTGTCGCCGGTGGCTCGAATGGCGGCGTCTCGACCGGGATCGGCATCGGCATTCCGCTCTTCGGTTCCGGTAGCAGCGGCACGGCGACGCATCGTATAACCGACAGCCGCATCCGCGTCCGTGTCAATGACATGGCGGCCTACCGCGCAAACTGGCAACGCTATAAACTGGCGGTCGATCTCGACAACGGTGTCAGCCGCCGCTCATTCCAGATGGTCCCGCCGGCGCCGCGGTAAACCTTAACTCGGCAGCACCTTTCGCCGCTTGAGGATCGCCGGGCCGATGATGCAGGCTGCGGTCAGGACCAACAGCACCAGCGAAATGGGATGCATCACGAAGACCGAGAGATCGCCTTGAGCGATGGCATAGGCGCGGCGAAACTGTTCCTCCGCCATCGGCCCGAGGATGAGGCCGACGACCAGGGGTGCCACTGGATATTCGAACTGGCGCATGAGAAAGCCCACGCCGCCGATACCGATCAATAACCACAGATCGAAGACCGAGTTCTTCAGCGAATAAACGCCGAGCATAGAGAGAACCATGATCCCGCCATAAAGCAGCGGGCGTGGGATGAGCAGCAGTTTTGCCCACAATCCCACCAACGGCAGATTGAGAACCAGCAGCATGATGTTGCCCAGATACAAGCTGGCGATCAGGGCCCAAACCAACGCGCTGTTGCTGGTGAAAAGCAGCGGCCCAGGCTGAATACCGTATTGCTGGAACGCCGCCAGCAAGATCGCCGCCGTCGCCGACGTCGGCAGACCGAAAGACAGCAGCGGCACCAGCACACCAGCGACGGCCGCGTTGTTGGCGGCTTCCGGCCCCGCCACCGCTTCGATAGCACCTTGTCCGAATTCCTGCGGCTTCTTCGAGAGGCGTTTCTCGATCAGATCAGAGAGAAAAGTTGGAATCTCTGTCCCGCCCGCTGGCAGCGCCCCTAATGGAAAACCCAGCACGGTGCCTCGCAGCCACGGTTTCCACGACCGACGCCAATCCTCCTTCGACATCCACAGGCTGCCGGTGACGCGGGAAATCTCTTCCGGCCGTCTCGCTTCACGGAAGGCGACATGGAACGCCTCACCCAACGCGAACAGGCCGACCGCCACGACGACCACATCGATACCGTCGAGCAGCGGCAGCAAGCCGAACGTGAAACGCGCTTGGCCCGTCTGCGTGTCGATGCCGATCAGGCCGATCGCAAGGCCGATAAACAGCGCTGTCATGCCACGCAGGATCGACGAACCGAGCAATGCCGAGACGGTGACGAAAGCGAGCAACATCAGGCTGAAATATTCTGCCGGCCCGAACAGCAGCGCGATCTTCACCATGATCGGCGAAACGAAGCTGAGGCCGATGGTGGCGAGCGTTCCAGCAACGAAAGAGCCAATGGCGGCGGTAGCGAGCGCCGCGGCGGCACGCCCCTTCTTTGCCATCATATGCCCGTCGATCGCGGTCACGATCGATCCGGTCTCACCTGGTACGTTGAGGAGGATCGATGTAGTCGAGCTGCCATACATGGCGCCGTAGTAAATGCCGCCGAAGATGACGAAGGCGGCCGTTGGGTCAAGATGATAGGTAACTGGGAGCAGCAGCGCGATGGTGAGTGCAGGACCGATACCTGGCAGCACACCGATGGCGGTGCCGAGGGTCACACCGACCAGCGACCACAGTAGATTGACGGGCGTGAAGGCGACGGCAAAGCCCTGGAATAGGGCGTCTAAAGTACCCATCGGATCAATGGCCCCCGGCGATCATCATGGCAAGAATGAACTTAAAAATGCCGGTCGGCAAATTGAGTCCAAGCCCCTTCGTGAAACCGAAGAAAGCGATCAGCGCGATAAGGAGGCCGACGAGGACATGGCGCCAGTCCCACCTGCCAGCAAATCCGCGAGCAGTCAGCACGAAGATCACAAGTGCCGCTGGAATAAAGCCCAGGGGCTTGTAGACAACCACGCCGATCACCAGCCCCAACACCATCCACAGCAGGCTAGGCCAATGTCCGGCATCGGCATGACCTTCGAGGGTGTTGTCGCGCGAGCGAAAATGCGCCAAACCTAGCAGGACGAGCCCACCGCCGATCAATGCCGGAAAGAGACGCGGGCCCAGACTATCTTGGCCAGGGAGTGCGCTGACGCTGAACGTACCGAAGATTATGCCAGCGCCAAGCACCAGCAGGACGAGGCCGATGCCCCAACCCTGCCGGCGCCTAACTTGGCTCTGAGCGTTTTGACCTTCGGCGCTTTGACCTTGGGTGTTGTTGTTCGAACTCACGAAACCAGGCCGATTTCCTTGAGCACATTCGTGACGCGCGTCTCTTCGCCATTGAGATAGGTCGCAAAATCATCGCCAGCGAGATAGGTATCCATCCAACCTTTGGTTTCCAGCGTCTTCTTCCAGCCTTCCGATTTTACCATCGCGTCGACGGCACCGAGCAGCATCTTCTTGTCGGCATCGGCCAGTTCGCCGGCGCCGAAGACACCGCGCCAATTGGCAAGTTCAACCTCTATGCCCGATTCCTTGAGTGTCGGCGCATCGAGACCGCCTAAACGCTCTGGCGACGAAATCGCCAAGACACGAAGCTCGCCTGCTTTGATCTGCGCTTCAAACTCACCAAGGCCGCTGACACCGCAAGTGACATGGCCACCGACGATGGCAGCCAGCGCCTCACCGCCACCCGAGAAGGCGACATAATTGAGCTTGGTCACATCGGCACCCACCGCGTTGGCGACAAGACCCGCGAGGATATGGTCGGTGCCGCCTGCAGAACCACCGCCCCAGGAGACAGCACCGGTATCGGCTTTCAGTTTCGCCGCCAGATCGCCCATCGTTTTCAGATCGGATGAAGTCGGCACGACGATCACTTCATATTCCCCGGTGAGCCGCGCGATCGGCGTCACATCCTTGAACGAGACCGGTGATTTATTGGTAAGGATGGCACCCAGCATCACGAGGCCGCTGACGAGCAGACCACTCGCATCGCCCTTCTTATTGGCGAATTGCGCCAGGCCCACGGTACCGCCGGCACCGGCAACATTCTCAACCTGCACCGCCGAGACGATGCCAGCGCCCTGCAGCACTTCCTGCATCGACCGCGCGGTTTGATCCCAGCCACCACCGGGCTTTGCCGGCGCGACCAGCGTGAGGGAATCGATGGCGGCGAAAGCCTCGCGCGCCGAGAGAAAGCCGCTAGTGGCGGCAATGACGGCAAGAGCAGCACCCGTCTTCAGAACCTGACGGCGAGAAACGTCTTTCATGGTCTTCCTCCGAAAAATGATCTTTGGCTAAAATAGATCTCTTCGGAAAGCTGACAGGTGAAGACGTAAGAAGCAATGCGTTAGGCCCCCTGCTTTGGTCGGAGGGCGACTTTGTGGCAGCCGCGTTCGGGCATCTGCAATTCGGTCACCAGCGATTAGAGATTTGGCGAACCGCAGTCGCCTAAGAAACGGTGGTGAAAGCGGTGGCCAAAACACTTGCTTTGGCATGCACGCCACCAGCG
>CAYOYT010000285.1:0-4086 GCA_964408245.1 uncultured Dongia sp.
CGACATGTGGATGGTGAGGCGAGGGCGCAGAGACCTGAATTGGTGCAAATATTGCTGGTAGCCTTCTCGCGCCGGATATGCTGCTCGCGGGTAGACAGCGTGAGCACCCAGCCACGCCGACCATCGACATCAATCGTTTGCCCGGCAAGCCGGCCCGGCATTTGGCGCAGGAATTTTTCGCGTGCGGCGAAGAGACCAACATAGGGTCCGCCATACCCCAGCGGATTGCCGATAGACTGGCCTTCCGCGGCCACGATATCGGCGCCCATCTCGCCCGGTGGGGTAATGAGGCCCAATGAAACGATCTCGGTCACCACGACAATGAGCAAAGCGCCCGCCGCATGGACCACATCGGCTAAGACTTTGAGATCATGCACATGGCCGAAGAAGCTCGGATTTTGCACAACCACGCAGGAAATATCCGGGCCAAGGAGCTTTGCTAGGTCTTCTTTGCCAGACGCGTCAAGCGGTGCCGAGACGGTGTTGAAACCGGTATGACGACCGTGCGTTTCCACCACCTCGCGATAATGTGGATGGAGACCGCCAGAGAGAATCGCTTTTTTCCGCCGCGTTACTCGGTTCGCCATGGCGACCGCCTCGGTAGTCGAGGTGGCGCCGTCATACATTGAGGCGTTGGCGACATCCATGCCCGTGAGAAGAGCAACCTGCGTCTGGAACTCGAACAGATATTGCAGGGTGCCTTGTGCCACTTCCGGCTGGTAAGGCGTATAGGAGGTGAGGAATTCGCCGCGCTGAATAAGATGGTCGACCGAAGCCGGCACATGATGGCGATAGGCGCCGGCACCGAGAAAGCTCGGCACATCGTTGGTACCGACATTTTTCCGCGCCATCGCGCCTATAACACGCTCGACTTCCATCTCCGCCATATGATTGGAAAGGCCGGCGATAGGTGCCTTTTGCAGCGTTCCGTTCGGCACGTCGACATAAAGGCTCTCAACCGAAGGCACGCCGATCTTCGCCAGCATTGCCTGGCGGTCGGCCTCGGTCAGCGGCAGATAACGCATATCAGTGCTGCTCCTCGCAGAAAGTCTTGTAGGCCGTCTCGTCCATCAGGCCGTCAAGCTCGGCTTTGTTCGATATCTTCACTTTGGTAAACCAGCCTTTGCCCAGTGCATCTTCATTGACTGTGCCGGGTGCGTCGCTCAAAGCATCATTCACTTCGACCACTTCACCGGAAATCGGCGCATAGACTTCGCTTGCCGCCTTCACAGATTCGACGACGGCCAATTCCTTGCCTTTTTCGACTTTCTTGCCGATCGCGGGCAGGTCGACGAAGACGACGTCGCCCAGTTGTTCTTGGGCATAGGGGCTGATGCCGATGGTGGCGACATCGCCGTCAACCTTTACCCATTCATGATCTTTAGCAAAGCGGATGCCGCTCATCGAATTCTCCTCGCTCTTGTTGCGGCGCTTCGATGGATCGTCGCGCCTTTCTCCAGTGAAGCTGACCATGGCCGGTCAGCGTTGATAACGATGGGCGACGAAAGGCGTGGCGGCGATTTTCGCCGGCAGTGCCTTGCCGCGCACCATCAGATTGACGGTTGTACCGACGGTTGCCTGTGTTTTCTCGACATAGCCCATGGCCAGCGGCGCACCAAGTGACGGGCCGAAGCCACCGGACGTGACCTCGCCGATGATGCGGCTGTTGGCGTCGGTAATTTCGGTATGAGCGCGCGCTGGCGCCTTGCCCTCAGGCAGGATGCCGACCCGCAGACGCGATGGGCCCTGCGCGAGTTGCCGTTGGATGATATCAGTGCCAGGGAAGCCACCTTCCTCGCGGCGGCGCTTTTGCATCGCCCAGACGAGATTCGCTTCAACTGGATTGGTCTTTTCGGTGATGTCGTTGCCATAGAGACACAGGCCGGCTTCGAGGCGCAGCGAGTCGCGCGCGCCGAGGCCGATTGGCTTTACTTCCGGCTCGGCCAACAACTTCTTTGCGAAGGCAGCGCTGTCGACATTGGCGATCGAGATCTCGAAACCGTCTTCGCCGGTATAGCCAGAACGCGTGGCGATGACGTCGATTCCTCCCGCCTTCAGGGCCGCGCCGTTCATGAACTTTAACTTACTGCTATCCGGAGCGAGGCGTGCGAAAACAGCTGCCGCCTGTGGGCCCTGCAAGGCTACAAGCGAGCGGTCAGTAAGCACGTCGATTTCACAATGAGCGCCGAGATGCGCCCTGAGATGGGCGATATCCGCTTCTTTGCACCCGGCATTGACGACCATAAACAGATGGTCGTGCATGTCACCGCTTCCCATGCGTGTGACCATGAGATCGTCGAGGATGCCGCCGCTATTATCGGTGAAGAAGCTGTATCGCTGCTGGCCCGGCTTCAGCGTCTGGAAATCGGCTGGACAGAGGCGCTCAAGGGCCGTGGCGGCGGCCGCAAAGTTCTCGGCGCGGATGCGTATCTGGCCCATATGCGAGACGTCGAACAGGCCGGCTGCGGCCCGGGTGTGAAGGTGCTCGGCCAAAATTCCGGCTGGATATTGCACAGGCATGTCATAGCCAGCGAAGGGCACCATCTTGGCACCCAGAGCGACATGAAGATCATGTAAGGCCGTGACGAGAAGAGGCGCATCGGCCCCGGGACTGGAACTCAAGAGAAGAATCCTCCGACGAATGGCGACCGCGACCGGGAACGTTGCCGTTATCCGCGCGACCCCCCTCTGTCTTCGGAACCTGAGAGATTGGCCGTCCGCTTCGAAAGCACCCATAGGCGCTACGTGAAAGCAGCCGGTTTACTCCTTCGGTGGGATGAAGCCCCCGTTCATCTAAGAACTTAGGTGTGCGTCATCCGCTTTCCAGAGTTTTTCCCCGCGATCGGTCCTTTTGCCTGAGAGTTTCCGGGGGCGGTTGCTCCTTCGGCGTCTTATCCCAGTCACCTTTGGCTGGAATTAAGATCTCTCCCGACGACGGGTTTTAACGCGCGCAACATGAGCTGCCAGGCGAGTATCCGTCAAGCGGCATTTTTATGTGCAGATGCGGCATGATCGCGGAGAGAAAAGTTCAGAACTGAGGGTTACGTCGATTATAGGCAAGTTCTCGCTCACTCACGGCTAGACCGACATAAATGCGATAGAAGTCGCCGTTCTCGTCCTTCTTCAAGGGGGTCAAAATATTGACCTGATCTTGAATAGTGGCCTGGACCTTCGCCGCAGTAAAAGGAATCTCAGCGTCGAGTGTTTGGCTGGAAAGCTGGCTATTGCCGGGGCCAGTGACGCGGACCCAGTAGTTGAATTTAGCGGCACTATCCGGATTGTTTGGGCCACGAGAGGCTGCGAACTCAATTCTGACTTCGCTGCGGATCGTGGTCTCGCCTGTCTTGGTGTTTATCACATATGTGCAGTTAGATTGTGACCGCGCGACACGGGCCTCGAATGAGGTTTCTGCAAGATCTTCGCTTTCGCCGGCAAAACGCGTGAGATAGGCGGCATCCTGGACGACCTTAACCATCGGGCAGGGGCGCGATTGCTGCGCGACGGGGTCTTGGCAGGCGCTCAATAACAGGCCAGCGCCGATAAGACTGAGAAGATTGCACCCAAATGTGGTCATCGAATTCATCGTCATCCTTTCCACGCGATCAGTGCCGCTCTCAGGGTTTCGCGTGCGTTCGTCGCAAAGCGGTGGTTTGTGGGAATTTTTGCAACGGCAGAAAATAGCTATACCCGACCCGCAAATCCTGACCGAATTAGCCCTATTCATCGACTTTAATAGAGCGGTTGCGCTTCGACAAGTCAGGCGCCCGGAAGACTTGCGTATAGTCGACCGCTCTATTGCACCCTTTGGCATTGCCTCGCTGGCCGAAAACCCTATATTCCAGGCCAGTTGACTGCCAAAGCCACCCGCTGTTGGGCCAATCGATGAGCAAGAGCAAGCTAACCGTCTACTTGGCCGCCCCCCGTGGTTTCTGTGCAGGTGTAGATCGGGCGATCCAAATCGTCGAGCGCGCCCTGGAGCGGTATGGAGCGCCGGTCTATGTGCGCCACGAGATCGTCCACAATCGACATGTGGTCGAAGCGCTGGAAAAGAAAGGCGCGATCTTCGTCGAGGAACTCGATGAGATT
>CAYOYT010000286.1:0-4069 GCA_964408245.1 uncultured Dongia sp.
CAGTTCATCATCGGCAAGGAATCGACCCAGGAAGAGTTCTTCCACACCTTCAACGCGCTGTTCGACCAGAACAAGCAAGTGGTGCTCTCAGCCGACAAATCGCCGTCCGATCTGCAGGGTCTCGAAGAGCGTATGCGCACGCGCTTTGGCTGGGGACTTGTCGCCGACATTCATCCGACCACCTATGAACTGCGCCTGGGCATCTTGCAGGCCAAGGCCGAGCAAGCGCCGATCCAGATTCCCTCGAAGGTTCTGGAATTCCTCGCCCACCGCATCTCGTCGAATGTGCGCGAGCTCGAAGGCGCACTCACTCGCATTGTCGCGCACGCGACTTTGGTGGGCCGCCCAATTTCGGTTGAATCCGCGCAAGAGCTCCTGAAAGATTTGCTGCGCGCCAATGACCGATCGGTCACGGTTGAGGAGATCCAGCGCCGGGTGGCTGAGCATTATAACATCAAGCTCGCCGATATGAGCTCGCCCCGGCGCGCCCGGCAGGTCTCGCGGCCGCGTCAGATTGCGATGTATCTTGCCAAGCAGCTGACTACAAAATCGCTTCCCGATATTGGCCGATCCTTTGGTGGGCGCGATCACACAACCGTCATGCATGCGGTAAAGAAGGTCGAGGAATTGGCTTCCGGCGACATCTCCTTTGCTGAAGATATCGATCTTCTGAAGCGCATGCTGGAAGGCTAAGTTTTTCCAGCCTTTCCGCGGGGTTGCGGTCCACTCGCTTCAGACCGGCGCCGGCACAAAACCCTGTTGCAGCGGGCCTAACCTGCTATAATCCACCACTTGCTGAGAGCCAGAGGCCGATTCGGCCATTTCCGCGACCAGATTTCCTGGCACGGAGGAACTTCAAGCAAGGTTGGAAAAGATCGGACCGACGCGTCGGGCCGTCCTTCTGTGCCGCCGGCCCGTGCTTCTACGCCGCCGGCTTGGAAGTGACGACCTCGCCACCGGCCAAAAACAGGGTTGAGTTAGGCCATGAAACTGACCATCGAACGGACCCTTCTCCTGAAAGCGTTGGGGCATGTGCAGAGCGTCGTCGAGCGCCGCAACACCATCCCCATCCTCTCCAACGTCTTGATTGAGGCCAAGGACGGGCAGCTTGCCCTAACCGCGACCGACATGGACCTCGCCGTGGTCGAGAAGGTATCGTCCGATATCGCCAGCCCTGGCGGCGCCACGGTCTCAGCTCATACACTTTACGACATTGTCCGCAAACTGCCCGAGGGCGCTCAGGTCCAGATCGAGCTCGCCGGCGATGGCCAGCAGATCGTCGTCAAGGCCGGCCGCTCGCGCTTTGCCCTCGCCACACTGCCCAAGGAAGATTTCCCCGCCATCCACGCCGGCGACCTCCCGCACAGATTTCCGCTGTCGGCGGCCGATCTAAAGGGCCTTATCGACCGCACCAAATTCGCGATCTCGACCGAAGAGACCCGCTATTACCTCAATGGCATCTATGTGCATGCCTACACAGCCGGAAAACAAACAAGCCTGCGCGCCGTCGCGACCGACGGCCACCGCCTGGCGCGGGTCGAGATGCCGCTCCCCGAGGGCGCCGAAGGCATTCCCGGTGTGATCGTGCCCCGCAAGATGGTCAACGAGGTGAGGAAGCTCATCGAGGATTTTGCGGGCGCCGTCGACGTCTCGCTCTCCGACAGCCGCATTCGCTTTGCTTTCGCCGACGTGGTCTTCACCTCGAAGCTCATCGATGGTTCCTTCCCGGATTACCAGCGCGTCATTCCGACCGCCAATGACAAGGTGCTCGAGGTTGATCGTAAGGAATTCCGCGATGCCGTCGATCGTGTCTCCACAATCTCATCGGAAAAGTCGCGCGCGGTGAAGTTGAGCCTAAAGCCCGGCATGCTGACCCTTTCCGCCACCAGTGCCGAAAATGGCAGCGCCTCCGAGGAAATCGAGGTGAAGTATGACGGCCAGGCGATGGAGATCGGCTTCAACTCGAAATACCTCCTCGATGTCGCTGATGAGATCGAAGGTGAGGGATTGGAATTGAAGCTTGCCGATTCCGTCGCCCCCACGCTGTTGCGCGACATGGCTGACGCTCAAGCACTCTACGTGCTGATGCCGATGCGCGTGTGAGGCAATGGCGGTCGCCGAGCGCGAAACCGACCAAACACCCCTCACGCCACGCCAGGTAACGAACGTGGCGCATGGGCTTTCTTATCTCTCGCTCACATCCTTCCGCACGTACCGGGAGGTGAGTTTCGATACTGGGCTGGACAAAGGCCTTGGCGCAGTCGTGCTAACGGGGCGCAATGGCGCCGGCAAAACCAATCTTTTGGAAGCAATCTCTTATCTGGCGCCAGGCTCGGGCTTGCGCCAGGCGACCATTGCCGAAATCGAGTCTCGGCAGCCCGGAAATCACCCGACGGGGAATCATCTGGCGGGCAATCATCCAGCGGGAAATCATCCAACGACAAGCGTGCATCCTGAGGATTTCGGCCGCCAGGGTGGCATTGCCTGGGCGATTCATGGCCGCTATTTCGGCCTGGGTGGTGAACATGCCCTTGGAACGGGGCGCGATCCGCTGTCCTTTGCACAGAGTGGGCGAGAACGTCGGGTCTCGCGCTTGAATGGCGCCGCGATGCGCTCGCAGGCCGGCTTCGCAGAGATTCTGACCGTGCTGTGGTTGACGCCTCAAATGGACCGCCTGTTCTCGGAGGCCGCAGCCTCGCGCCGCCGTTTCCTCGACCGTCTCGTTTACGGCCTCGACCCTACCCATGCCGCCCGTGTCGCTTCCTATGAACAGGCAATGCGCGAGCGCGCTCGCATCTTGCGGGGCGAAGCGCCGATGGCCGGCGCTACCGATTTAGGCGCTTGGCTTTCTGGCCTCGAGAGCGAGATGGCAGCACAAGCCACCGCCATCGCGGCAGCGAGGCTCGATGCCGTAGCAAGCCTCAATGCCGCGATGGCCGAAGCCATCGGTCCCTTCCCACAAGCTGAACTCGCCGTCACTGGCTTCGTTGAAGAATCGCTTAGCACTCTGTCAGCCTTACAGGCGGAAGATCTTTTGCGTGATCGCCTGGTGGCGGCCCGTGGGCCGGATGCCGATAACGGCGTCACGCAATGGGGGACGCATCGCTCGGACCTTGTTGTGACGCTGGCGGGTCGCCATCTAGGAGGCGCACCGTTGCGCGCCAATGATTGTTCGACCGGCGAGCAGAAGGCGCTCCTTATCGCCATTATCCTTGCTGAGGCACGGCTCTCCACCAGGCGGCGCGGTGAGCCGCCGGTGATCTTACTAGACGAGGTCGCAGCCCATCTCGACAAGGCGCGGCGCGAAGCACTCTTTGCCGAGCTTCAGGCGCTTTCAGCGCAATGTTGGCTGACAGGCACCGAGCGCGACATCTTCCAGCCACTGCAGGGCTGGGCCCAGTTCATGACGGCCGGCGACGGTCGTCTCCAGAGCGACGCGTAAAGGCGCTTTGCCAATTCAACGACTTTTTTCAGAGACGGGTGCTTGACGATGAACGACGAGACCAAGAACCAAGCTGGCGGAAACCCGAATAATGGCGGCGATGATTATGACGCCGATTCTATTCGGGTGCTCAAGGGCCTCGATGCCGTACGCAAACGTCCGGGGATGTATATCGGCGATACGGATGACGGCTCTGGCCTTCATCACATGGTCTATGAAGTCGTCGACAATGCGATCGACGAAAGCCTCGCTGGCTGGTGCGACCGCGTCCTCGTCACGCTCAACGGCGACGGCTCCGTCACTGTGAACGATAACGGCCGCGGTATCCCGGTCGATATCCACAAGGAAGAAGGCGTCTCGGCGGCCGAGGTCATCATGACCCAGCTGCACGCCGGCGGTAAGTTCGACCAGAACAGCTACAAGGTCTCGGGCGGTCTGCACGGCGTGGGCGTTTCGGTCGTGAACGCGCTTTCGGAACGCCTCGATCTCAAGATCTGGCGCGATGACAAAGAACATTTTCTGCGCTTCCGTCATGGCGATCCCGAAGCGCCGCTGGCGGTGACCGGCGATGCCGAGGGTAAGCGTGGCACCGAGGTGACATTCCTCGCTTCCAAGGAAACCTTCACC
>CAYOYT010000287.1:0-4065 GCA_964408245.1 uncultured Dongia sp.
ATCCTGGGAACCACCAACAAGGGCGATCCCTTCGCTTTTCCACAGGAGGATGGCAGCCAAATCGATCGGTCACAGGAGGTCATCGATGGCTTCCGGGAATTGCAGCTCGACGCTCTGATCGGCATCGGTGGCGATGGATCGCTTGACATCCTGCGCCGCCTCGCTGTGCAGGGCGGTATCAAGTTGGTGGCGATTCCAAAGACCATCGACAACGATCTCGGTGCGACCGAAATGTCGATTGGCTTCGAGACAGCGGTGCAAACCGCGACCTCAGCTCTCGATCATCTACAACCCACGGCGGCAAGCCACAGCCGCGTCATGGTGCTGGAGGTGATGGGGCGGGATGCGGGTCATATCGCGCTCTCGGCGGGTATCGCCGGCGGTGCCGACGTGATTCTCATCCCTGAGATCCGGTATTCCTTCGCCATGATCGAGAAGAAGCTTGCAACTTTGCGAAAAAATGGTCGCAATTTCGCGCTGCTCATCGTTGCGGAAGCGGTGAAGACAGAAAATGGTCAATCGATCACAGCGGTCCATGGCGGTGGTGCCACAGCCATGCAGACCTATGGCGGCATCGGTCACTACATCGGCACGGAACTTGCCAAGCGAAGCGGCGCTGAAACTCGTGTGACTGTTCTGGGCCATGTACAACGTGGCGGCACACCGGAGCCGAAGGACCGTGTGCTGGGTTCCGCCTTCGGCATCCATGCCGTCGATCTCATCGCGGAAGGCAAGTTCGACCGCATGGTCGCATGGAATGCACGGCGCGTTATCGATGTGCCGATACTCGATGCGATTAAAGCTGCCGCGACAGTCGATCCGCACAGCACGCTGGTGAAGACCGCGCGCGGCCTGGGGATCAGCTTTGGCGATTAAGTTAAATGCCAACGATTTCTGGGAGTTCAGCCTGGCGTTCTATTGTCGCGAGGCGGTGGCGAATGCCTGCTTGTCGCTGCAAGATCGGCGTGGCGCCGATGTCAATCTAACGCTTGCGATCTGCTGGCTGGCGCGCAGCGGCTATGTCGTAAATGATGTTGCGCTTGCAAGTGGTCTCGCCGCTACTGTGCCATGGTCTGACGCGATTCTGCGCCCGTTGCGCGCAATCCGACGGCGGCTCACCCATTTCGATGATGTCACCGCCGCTGAACGGCAATCGATCAAACAGGGGTTGCTGTCGGTTGAGCTGGAAGGAGAGCGCATTTCGCAACAGAAGATTATGGCGGCACTTGCCGAGCATGTGAGCAGCCTGAATCCTGAGCCGGCGCGCAAGGTGGCTGCCATTGGCCTCGATCTCTACGCTGCGAGACTGGGCGCTGTTGAGCCGCAGGATCACGCGGATTTAGAGACGATTCTGACTGCATTGTAGCCTACTTCGAGAGGCTGTCGGATCGTTATTGTGCAGCGAAAAAACCGGAAGTCTATGTTGCAAGATTTGACGGCGCCTGGATTGGACTCATTTCGGCGGCGAATCCCGTCGGTATCCTGCTGATGGCTCCTTCAACGCAAGGGATCGCACGCCGTTTCAGCAGCGGCAATGGGGTGATCTTCTGCAGCATCATTGGTGTCTTAACCTTCAAATAGGTTGGCTTACCGACAGTATCGGGCCGCGAACGGCTATGCTACTCCGCGGTGCCGCTTGCGTCGTCGGCCCATCGCTCGCTCTTGGCGCAATCACCGACTATCCGTTCTGGCTTGGCGTTGTCGCGTTCATCGGGGATGGTTACGTATGGGGCGCCTATTCGGTAGCGAGCTTGCCGTGGTGAACTTGGCCTTTGTGATGGCCTACACCTTTGCCAATGTTGTGGCACCGCCGGCATCTGGCCTTGCCACGGGTATCATCGGCGCCGACGGATTGATGATGGTGGTGCTGGTTGTGGCGGCGAGTTTCATGCTGCTGGTGCTGATACGGCGAAGGGAGTTCTATTGCCGCTTCTTGCCGGTCTTGTCCCAGCGCGTGACATGGTCGAGATGCAGGCCGAAGAGATCGAGCACGCGACCGAGACTTTGATCGACCATTTGTTCGATTGATTGCGGATTGGCATACATCGCTGGCACAGGTGGCGCGATGATTCCGCCCATCTCAGTAACACTCGCCATATTGCGGATATGACCGAGATGCAGCGGGGTTTCCCGCAGCATTAAAACGAGGCGCCGGCGTTCCTTCAAAACGACATCGGCCGCGCGCGAGATAAGCGTCGGGGTGACGCCGCTGGCGATCTCGGCCAACGATTTTGCCGAGCAAGGCGCCACGATCATGCCGAGCGTCAGGAAGGAGCCCGAAGAGATGGGAGCCGCAAGATCGTCATTGCTGTGGCAGTGATCAGCAAGCGCCTTCACGGCAGCAATTTTGCGGCTGGTCTCATAGGTGAGGGTCAGTTCCGCGGTGTGGGACATGACAAGATGCGTCTCGATCATAGAGCCCTTTAAGAGCTCCAAGAGCCGTATCCCGTATAAAACTCCAGATGCTCCCGAGATGCCGATGATAAGGCGTGAAATCGAGCGTGGAGAAGCTGATGTTTGAGGTTTTTTAAACATAGTTTTGGTCATTCTACCGCGCGTTACGCATTGTCGGAGCCATTGGGTCAGAAAAGCTTAGTTAATTATACGATTTTACCGGGAGACATCTTGCACCGCCAAGCCCTCTCTCTCATTTACTTAGTGAGCCGATTGGCGTTAGCATCGTTTGAACGAGTGACAGCAGAAAGGAGCGAAGCGCTAACAAAACGCCGAAATCATCATCTTGGCAATTCTGATCCGATCATTTCAAAACAGATGGGAGAATGGGTATGGCAATGACTGCGCATGTGGAATCGCTGAAGTCAAAGCACGCCGATTTGGACGCGAAAATCGCTTACGAAGAGCGGCGTCCCCACCCTGACGAAGCCACGATCCACGCGCTGAAAAAGCTGAAATTGCGCATCAAGGACGAACTCGCGATCATTGAGAAAGTGCACTAATTCCGGAGGTTTTCGGCCGGTTCTAGAGCCCGTCTCGACAATAGACCGCCGTCGATAGCCAAACATGGCTGTCTGGCGGTCTTTTCCTTTGGCCTTGACCGAGTGGTAGGGGGCTGATTAACTTTCTTTCATGAGCAACCTGACGCAAATTTTGGCACTCACGCTTCGACTTACCGCCCCGGCGTGCTGAATCGCGCCGGCCGCGTGGCCCATCTCAGCCAGAATTATCACGAGTTTCAGGAATTGCCGATGATCCGAAAAATCGTCATAAGGAACAGTGTGTTAGGGTGTTTGAGCCAGCTTCCTGGCGCGGTCTCACTTAGCCGCCGCTGTCGGAGCTGATGGCGACATCCCTGTAGGCCGCAGATGCCTCGGGTACCGGCGGCGGACAGTCGCCTGATCCAGACACCCTTCAATGAATTCCCGTACGAGGACAGTGCCATGCGTATCGACCCGAATAGCAAGTACAAGCCTTTCCAGTCCATCAACTTGCCGGACCGACAATGGCCGGCGAAGACCATCACGAAGGCACCAATCTGGTGTTCCGTGGATTTGCGCGACGGCAACCAGGCGCTCATCGAGCCCATGGGGCCAGAACGCAAGCTGCGCATGTTTAGGACATTGGTGAAGATGGGCTACAAGGAAATCGAAATTGGCTTTCCATCAGCTAGTCAGACGGATTTCGATTTCTGTCGCCAGCTCATCGAGGAAGGCCATATCCCCGATGATGTCACCATCCAAGTCCTGACCCAAGCACGCGATCATCTGATTAAGCGCACATATGAAGCACTGGTGGGCGCGCGCCGCGCCATTGTCCATGTCTACAATTCAACGTCGACTCTGCAGCGTCGCGTCGTGTTTAACCAGGACATGAAAGGCGTCAAAGAGATCGCGGTAAACGGGGCAACCTTGGTACGCGATTTTGCACGCGAGCAGACAGGCAATACCGAATACGTCTTCCAGTACAGCCCAGAAAGCTTCACCGGCACGGAGATCGATTACGCGATCGAAGTCTGCGAGGCGGTGATAGATGTTTGGCAGTCGACCAAAGCCAAGCCCTGTATCATTAACCTCCCGGCGACCGTCGAGATGTCGACTCCCAATATCT
>CAYOYT010000288.1:0-4060 GCA_964408245.1 uncultured Dongia sp.
AGCTTTCCTTCGGCAAAGCTGCGTGACAGGCCGCGACAATGAGAAAGGCTGTCGACATCCTTTGGCGGGTGAGCTGCGATCTCCAGCAGCGTCTCATCCTTGACAAGCCGATTGCGCGGAAGGTCGCGTGCCTGAGCCTCGCGCTCACGCCAGGCGGCGACTTCCTTCAGGACTGCCAGGAAGCGTGGTTTGTCGCTGCGCGTCTTGAGGCGCGTCCAGGCATTGTTTGGATCGGCCAAGTACGTCTTGGGATCGGTGAGGATCGCTATTTCGTCTTCGATCCAATGCGCGCGTCCCGATTTCTCAACCTTGGCTCGCAGCTTCTCATATACGGTACGGAGATAAGTCACATCTGACAAGGCGTAGGCCAGTTGCTTTTCGGTCAGCGGCCGATGTGACCAGTCCGTAAATCGAGAGGATTTATCGATCCGGGCACCGGCCAGCTTGGTAGCTAGGGTCTCATAGCTCGCCGCGTCGCCAAAGCCGCAGACCATGGCGACAACCTGTGTATCGACGAGAGGGGTTGGTACCTTGCCGGTCATACGCACGAAGATTTCCACGTCCTGCCGGGCAGCATGGAAGACCTTCGTTACCGATTCATTGGCTAGCAGATCAAAAAGCGATTTAAGATCAAGGCCTTCGGCCAAGGCATCGATGGCCGCTGCCTCGTTAGGGCCGGCAAGTTGCACTAAGCATAGGACCGGCCAATAAGTCTTATCCCGCAGGAACTCGGTATCGATGGTGACATAAGGTGCCGTCGACAACCGTTGGCAAAAAGCGGCCAAAGAAGCGGTATCGGCAATGACGGTAGGTTGTGGCTTTGTCGCGACCATGTTCATCGGGTTAAGCTATAACGAGACGACCCGAGTCAAGGGAAGGGACTCCTTCGCAATGCCGGAATGTCGCCGAAATCCTTGACATTCCGACGCTTTCCGCGTCTTTTGCGGTCCTAATTTGAAGACCGTTTCTCCGTAAAATTCGTCTGCTTTCAAGGACTTCCCAGGATGCACGCCTATCGTTCCCACACCTGTGGCCAGTTGCGCGCCAAAGACACAGGCGAGACCGTCCGACTGTCCGGCTGGATCCATCGCAAGCGCGACCATGGAAACTTGGTTTTCATTGACCTGCGGGACCATTATGGGCTGACACAATGCGTGCTCGATATCTCGAACCCGATCTTTAGCCTGGTTGAGCAGACCCGCGTCGAAAGCGTCGTCACGGTGACCGGCAAAGTCGTGGCTCGCACGGCTGAGACCATCAACTCACGCATGCTGACGGGTGAAATCGAAGTCGTCATCCAAGATTATGCCGTCCAGGGAACAGCGGAGGTGCTGCCGCTCCAAGTCAACAGCGACGAGGACTACAGCGAGGAAATCCGCCTCACCAACCGCTTCCTCGATCTGCGCCGCGACAAGGTGCATCGCAATATTGTGCTGCGCGCCCACGTGATCGCCAGTCTGCGACGCCGTATGATCGCCCAGGGCTTCACTGAGTTCCAGACGCCGATTCTGACCTCGTCTTCGCCCGAAGGCGCGCGTGACTTCCTTGTACCGTCGCGCCTCCATCCCGGCAAATTCTATGCGCTGCCGCAGGCGCCGCAACAATTTAAACAGCTCCTGATGGTGGCGGGCTTCGACCGCTATTTCCAGATTGCACCATGCTTCCGTGACGAAGACAGCCGCGCCGATCGTTCTCCCGGCGAATTCTACCAACTCGATTTTGAAATGTCGTTCGTCACTCAGGAAGATGTCTTCCAAGCGATTGAACCGGTGCTTCATGGTGTGTTCGAGGAGTTCGCTGAAGATCGTGCTGTCTCGGCGATGCCATTTCCTCGCATTCCGTTCGAGGAATCGATGCTGCGCTACGGCTCCGACAAGCCGGATCTCCGCAACCCGATCCGCATCAGCGACGTAACCGAGGTGTTCCGTGGTTCGGGTTTTGGAATCTTCGCGAAGGCTGTAGAAGCTGGCTCGGTCGTTCGCGCCATTCCTGCACCCGGTGCAGCTGTGCGTCCGCGCTCCTTTTTCGACAAGCTCAATGATTGGGCGAAAGTGAGCGGGGCGGCTGGCCTCGGTTACGTGATCTTTGAAGCGGCAGGTGCCAAGGGTCCGATCGCGAAGAATCTTGACGAGGCGCGCTTGGCTCAGCTCAAGGAACAGGCTGGTCTAAAGGATGGCGACGCCGTGTTCTTCTCTTGTGACAAAAAACTTGCCGCAGCGAAGTTTGCGGGCGCCGTGCGCTCGCGCCTCGGTGAAGAACTCGCCCTCATAGACGCGAAGAAATTCGAGTTCTGCTGGATCATTGATTTCCCGATGTACGAGCTAAACGAAGACACTGGCCAAGTCGAGTTCAGCCACAATCCGTTCTCGATGCCGCAGGGCGGCATGGAAGCACTTCTCACCAAGGATCCGTTGACCATCAACGCGTTTCAGTATGACATCGTTTGCAACGGCATTGAATTGTCGTCGGGTGCCATTCGTAACCACCGTCCGGACATCATGTATAAGGCGTTCGAGATCGCGGGCTACCCCAATTCAGTTGTTGAAGAGAAGTTTGGCGGCATGCTCAATGCTTTCAAGTTCGGCGCGCCACCGCACGGTGGTTCGGCGCCTGGCATCGATCGCATTGTGATGCTGCTCGCCGAAGAGAAGAATATCCGAGAAGTGATTGCCTTCCCGCTCAACCAGCGAGCAGAGGATCTCTTGATGCAAGCACCGACCGAAGTGCCCGTTGCGCGCTTGAAAGAATTGAGCATTCTTCTCGATTAGCCTTTAAACAAAAAGTAGGTCAGTATCAGGACTATTTCGCACTGTGGATGTAATCTTCTTTTAAGCTCCCGTCCAATCCAGTAGGGGGCTCAAAACGACCAATAACAAAGCCAGTCAGTCGAATGTCGGCGGGCGCCGGTGATCAGACCAATACCCAGGGGAGCGGATGTCCTTACCCTTAGATGACGGCTTTACCGTTCCGGCCGACTGGGCGCTTCATGCGCGTTGCTGGATGGCGTGGCCAACTCGTGCCGAGAGCTGGAATGAACATCTAGATGCCGCGCGTGATTGCGTCGCTCAGCTTGCCAATACCATTGCTGAATTCGAACCGGTTTCAATCATCACAAAGCCGAAGAACGTGGCGGAGGTGTCGCTGGTCACCGGTTCCGGCGTCAGCCAGATTTCGCTTGCTCATGACGATTGCTGGATCCGCGACATGGGCCCCAGCTTCATAGTCAATGGCGGTGGCGAGGTAGCGGGCACCAGCTGGAGCTGGAACGCTTGGGGTCATCGATTTGAGGATTTCGAACGCGATGCAGCCGTTTCTGACGCGCTTCTAGAGCAGCTGCAGATGCGGCGCTATACCGGTTCGTTGGTGCTTGAAGGCGGCGCTATAGCCAGCGACGGCGAAGGCACCTTATTGACCAGCGAAAGCGTGCTGCTGAATTCAAATCGCAATCCCAATCTCACCAAGGAGCAGATCGAAGAGCAGCTTCTCCAGATGCTGGGTATGCGTCACATCATTTGGCTGGGTGACGGGCTACAGGACGATCAGCGCGGCGGTCATGTCGAAAACTTGGCGCGTTTCGTGCGGCCCGGTGTCGTGATGGTGACGGCCTGCAGCGATCAAGCGGATCCCAACTTCAAGGTCTGCGCGGATAACCTGCAACGATTGCGGCAGATGCGCGATGCGGTGGGCCGTGAGCTGGAGATCATCGAGATCGAGCAACCACGGCCGCGCTTCGATGCGGAAGGCCGCCGGCTGGCGCTTTCATACACCAATTTTTATTTTGCTAACGGCGCCGTCATTCTGCCGGCTTTTGAAGATGGGCTAGCGGATAAGCGCGCTTACGACATCGCGACGCGAATCTTCCAGAAACGCGAGATTGTGCAGCTGCCGGCTATCGAGCTTGCTTATGGTGGCGGTGGCATTCATTCCATCTGTCTACCGCAGCCGGCAGGCAATGTCGCGAAGCCGCTCTGAGCGGATTACAGGATATCAGCGAGGATCGGCTCGGCGGTCTTATTGCTGAACGCTGTGCTTTGGGCGGCCGGGTCATGATTGGCATCGC
>CAYOYT010000289.1:0-4054 GCA_964408245.1 uncultured Dongia sp.
CGTCAATGCCGACGATCCCGAGGCGGCACTGCACGTCTCGCGCATCGCCATGGAATTTCGCCAGGAATTCAACCACGACGTTATCATCGACATGTTTTGCTATCGCCGCTATGGCCACAATGAAAGTGACGAACCGGCCTTTACCCAACCGATCATGTACAAGAAGATCGCGACGCATCCAACGACACGGCAGATCTATGCCCAGAAGCTGGTCGAAGACGGCAGCATGAGCCAGGACGAAGTCGACGCGATCATGAACAACTTCCAGGCGCGCCTGGATGCGGAGTTCGAAGCCTCGGCTTCATATAAACCTAACAAAGCCGACTGGTTGGAGGGCGCCTGGGCTGGGCTGGCCATCGCATCCGGCGATGAGCGCCGCGGTGAGACCTCGGTCGACTCTGACAAGCTCCAGACAATCGGCAAGGCGATGACGACGGTGCCTGGCACCTTCAACCTCAATCGCAAGATCGCCCGTCAGCTCGCCCAGAAAGAAGCGATGTTCAAGACGGGCGAAGGCATCGATTGGGCGACGGGAGAGGCGCTGGGCTTCGGCACGCTGCTCAATGAGGGTTTTGGCGTGCGACTCTCCGGCCAGGATTGCAAGCGCGGCACGTTCAGCCAGCGCCACGCTGTCTTCACCGATCAGGAGACGGAGGAGGAATACGTCCCGCTCAACCATATCCGCGAGGGTCAAGCTTTTTTTGAAGTGATCAACTCGCCACTCTCGGAAGCCGGCGTCCTGGGCTTCGATTACGGCTATAGTCTCGCCGAGCCGAAATCGATGGTTCTTTGGGAAGCGCAGTTTGGCGATTTCGCCAACGGCGCCCAGGTCATCATCGACCAATTCATCTCATCCGGTGAATCGAAATGGCTGCGTATGTCCGGCCTCGTCATGCTACTGCCTCACGGCTATGAGGGCCAAGGGCCGGAGCATAGCTCGGCGCGCCTTGAACGCTATCTGCAGCTTTGTGCTGAGGACAACATGCAGGTGGCGAATCTCACGACGCCGGCCAATTACTTCCATGCTTTGCGCCGGCAGCTGCATCGGAATTTCAGGAAGCCGCTGATTCTAATGACGCCGAAATCGCTGCTGAGGCACAAGCTGGCGGTCTCGAAGCTGAGCGAGTTCGGACCAGGCACGACCTTCCACCGCCTGCTCTGGGACGACAACACTCAGCTTGCCGACAAGAAGATCAAGCGCGTCGTGCTGTGCAGTGGCAAGGTTTACTACGACCTCTTCGAGGAACGCGAGAAGCGAGAGATCGAGGACGTTTATATCATGCGCGTCGAGCAGCTTTACCCCTTTCCGGATAAGGCGCTCGGCACCGAACTTAAGCGCTTCCCCGGCGCTGAGGTCGTTTGGTGCCAGGAAGAGCCCAAAAACATGGGCGCCTGGTTCTTCATCTCACCGGAAATCGACACAGTGATGGAAGAGCTCGGCACCAAGCAGCGTCGCGTGCGTTACGTTGGGCGTCCAGCTTCAGCATCACCGGCAACCGGCCTTTACAAGCGGCATGTCAAGGAGCAGGCGAAGCTGGTCGACGAGGCACTTAGCTTCGGTTAAGGCCGGCGGAACTTACAGATTAGTAGTATTTGGGAGAAAGAAGATGACAACCCCGATCACGGTTCCGGCGCTCGGCGAATCGGTTGCCGAGGCCACCATCGCTAAGTGGATGAAGAATGTCGGCGACACCGTGAAGAAGGATGAGGCGCTGGTCGAGCTGGAAACCGATAAGGTGACTGTGGAAGTTTTCGCCAGCGCCGCGGGTACTCTGGGCGAGATCAGCGCACCAGCCGGCACGACCGTCAATGTCGGCGCCGTTATCGGCTCAATCGCGGCTGGCGGCTCTGCCGCCGCCCCTGCCGCCAAGCCTACCGCGGCAGCGGCTGCACCGTCGCCCTCAGTCAAAGCGGCGGCGCCGGCATCGGCCCCCGCCAGTAATGGCGATGACCGCCTCTCCCCAGCGGTGAAAAAACTGGTGGGTGAGAGCGGCGTCAACCCAAGCGCCATCAGCGGCAGTGGCAAAGACGGGCGCCTGACGAAAGGCGACGTCCTCGACCATCTGGAAAAGCAGAAAGCTGCTCCGGCCGCGATACCTGCCGCTGCCCGTCCGGCGCCAGCAACAGCCTCGACGCCCGCCCCGGTCGTGCCGCATGTGCCACGCAACCTCACCCAGCGCGAAGAGCGCGTTCCGATGTCACGCCTGCGCCGCCGCATCGCCGAGCGTCTGAAGCAGGCCCAGAACAATGCTGCGATCCTCACCACGTTCAATGAAGTGGATAAGACCGCGGTCATGGCGCTGCGCGATCGCTATAAGGAAGGCTTTGAGAAGAAACATAAGGTGAAGCTCGGCTTCATGTCTTTCTTTGTGAAAGCGTCGCTGCAGGCTCTCAAGGAGATTCCTGCCGTTAACGCCGAGATCGACGGTGACGATGTGATCTACAAAAATCACTACGATATCGGTGTCGCGGTTGGCACTGAGCAGGGCCTGGTCGTGCCGGTCCTCAGGAATGTCGATACGATGAGTTTTGCCGAAATCGAAACTGGCATTACGGAGCTCGGTAAGCGAGCGCGTGACGGCAAGCTGTCGATCGAGGATCTTACCGGCGGTACCTTCACCATCTCGAACGGCGGCACCTATGGCTCGCTGATGTCGACGCCCATCATCAACCCACCGCAATCTGGTATCCTCGGCATGCACAAGATTCAACAAAGACCGATGGTGGTCGATGGCAAGATCGAGGCGCGGCCCATGATGTATTTGGCGCTTTCCTACGATCATCGCATCATTGATGGTCGCGAGGCCGTGACATTCCTCGTGCGTATCAAGGAATGCCTCGAGGATCCCCAACGCCTGCTGATCGAGCTGTAACGGCCGATGGCGAAGGCCCGTCAGTTGAAGGTGGGGCAATCGAAGGCGAAAGCTGTCGTGAGAAAGCTCAAGCGACAGCGGCTCCCTTATTACAACCAATCGACCGACTTTACCTGCGGCGCCGCATCGTTGCTGATGGCAATGAAGGGGCTTGATGCAGCAACACCTTTTGATCGCGCCCATGAGCTGCAAATCTGGCGCGAGGCGAATACTGTCTATATGGGCAAAGGCAAGGGTCATGCAGGTACCTCGCCTTATGGCTTAGCACTTGCAGCCTGGCGGCGTGGCTTCGTGCCAGAAATCTGGCTATCACACAAAGGCGCTCTGTTGCTCGACGACCAATTGCGCACAGATTGGCGCAAGGTCGGTAGGCTGGTGCAGGAAAGTGACGCTGGCGCTGTCGGCGAATTGGGCTTACCCATCACCGTGCGCAAATGGAATGTCGCCGATCTGGCTAATGCGCGCGCGGATGGTGCTGTTCCGATTGTACTTGTGACGACCAAACATTTTCATGGCGACAACACCGCGCATTGGTTGGTTTTTGCCGATAGCGACGAGAGTAACGTTTATCTGAACGATCCCTGGATCTCGCGCGAAAAGGGTCAGAACGCGCGTTTCCAGACTGGCCGTGCGGCAAGTCATGCGGCCTTCATCGACATGTCCAAATTCGGCAAGCGCCAAGAGCGCGCCGTGGTCCTCATTCGGGGGCCGCATCTCTAGGCAGAAAGCAAGCCGGCATCCGGCCTGAAGGGAGTAAGGTTATGGCGGAAGAAGCGTTCGATCTCGTCGTCATCGGTGGCGGCCCGGGCGGCTATGTCTGCGCCATCAAGGCGGCGCAATTGGGGCTCAAGGTAGCTTGCGTGGAAAAGCGCGGCAGCCTGGGGGGCACTTGCCTGAATGTTGGCTGCATCCCGTCGAAAGCCCTCCTTGCCTCCTCCGAGAAATTTGAGGAAGCCGGCCATCACTTAGCGATTCACGGTGTGAAGATTGATAAAGTCACGCTCGATCTAAAAACCATGATGGACCGTAAGGATAAGGTGGTGGGTGAGCTCACCAAGGGTATCGAGTTTTTGTTCAAGAAAAACAAGATCACCTACCTCAAGGGTGCTGGCGCGTTGCTGGGTGGCGGCAAAGTACAGGTGACCGGCGACGCCAACCAGATAGTCATCGCCAAAAGCATC
>CAYOYT010000290.1:0-2089 GCA_964408245.1 uncultured Dongia sp.
CGGCCATATCGCTTTTTGGTTTTCCGACGATCATGCGCTCTTTTGCGGCGACACGTTGTTCTCGCTGGGGTGCGGGCGTCTTTTCGAAGGCACACCTGCGCAAATGTGGTCATCGCTATTGAAGCTGCGGGCACTTCCTGATGACACGCGCGTCTATTGCGCCCACGAATACACGCAATCGAATGCGCGCTTTGCCTTGACGGTTGAACCAAAGAACGGCGCTCTGATAGCAAAGGCCGAAAAGGTCGCGGCTGACCGAGCAGCAGGACGATTCACGGTGCCATCGATTCTGGGTGTCGAGAAAGCCTGCAACCCGTTTCTACGTGCCGACCAGCCAGATCTGCGGCGGCGTTACGGCGGCGCGGGAGTGCCGGATGCCGATGTTCTGGGGGCGATCCGTGCCGCGAAGGATCGTTTCTAAACCAAATAATGAAATGATGCGTGTAGACGATCATCTTGTTGATCGTCTTATCGTCATCGGGCAGCGGCAGGATCACTGCTTGCTCATGGCCGACACGGTTATCCCAGGGGCGGAACCATTCACCCACCCCGCTGTTACAAAGTCGGTAAAATAGTCACATGCTAAAAGGGTAGGATTCCATGGTCCCCGCCATGGGCAGCGATTATCAATGATGTTGCTAAGAAATGACACAACCCCGCCACGGCCGGAGATAATGAATAACGGCGCTTGGGCGCTGTTTCTGGATCTGGATGGAACGCTTCTCGATATCGCTGCCTCCCCTGAATCCGTTTTCGTTCCCAAGAATTTGATCGAGACGTTGGCCAGTCTTCGCATGCAGCTTAACGGTGCGGTCGCGGTTCTTTCAGGCAGGGGATTACGCACGATTGACCGTTTGCTGCATCCGCTCCTTGTTTGTGCCGGTGCTGAACATGGAGCGGTTCTACGTCTCCCAGATGCAACGGTCGCGGAAGCGCCAGTTGAAACGGTGGTGCCGGCGCATTGGCGTCAGCAGCTTCGTCGCCAGGCGGAAGGTTGGCCAGGAGTGCTTATCGAGGAGAAAACGCATGGTGTCGCCGTCCATTACCGAGCCAATCCGCAACTTGGCCTGCCAGTGATTGGGCTATTGGAGCAATTTGTGGAAAGGGATCCCAACTTCGAAATTCTTCCTGCCTTGATGGCGCGTGAGTTGCGTCACCGGACGATCAACAAAGGTGAGGCTTTGCGCCGGCTGATGCAGACAGAGGTCTTCGACGGGCGCAAGCCGATCTTCATCGGCGATGATGTGACGGATGAAGACGCGATCGCAGCCGCCCATGCACTGGGCGGCTTGGGATTTCGCGTGCAGGAAGCCTTTGCCGGAGAACCAGCACGGGTACGGGCCTGGCTTGCTGAAATTGCGGCGCATGAAGCGCCCGTTGACGCGATGGAACGTTGAATGCCGCAACTGGATCTAGGGGTCATAGGTAACGGAACCGTGGCTAGTTTGATAGACCGCGCAGGAAGGCACCAATGGTTCTGCTTCCCCCGCTTTGACGGCGATCCGTTATTTAACTCGCTGGTAAACGGTGAAGCTCCGACAGGTGGATTTGCCGATATTGTCGTCTTCGACGGGCTTTCCTCGTCTCAGATCTATCAAAGAAATACAGCGATTCTCGAAACGCAGTTCACCGATAGCCATGGCGGTTCGGCGCGCGTCATCGATTTTGCGCCGCGCTTCATCCGTTTCGGCCGCTTCTTCTGCCCGCCGATCTTGATCCGACGCATCGAGCCAATGATGGGACGCTGTCGCATTAAAGTGCGAGTCCGGCCGACATTCGATTACGGCGCTCAGCAACCGCGTGTTCTTGTCGGCAGTAATCACGTGCGCTTTGTTGCTGGCGATAACTCCCTCCGCGTTACCACCGACATGCCGGTGAGTTATCTGGCCGACGAGGTCGAGTTTCTGCTCGACCGACCAATCAATCTCATCATCGGTAGCGATGAGACGATTCTCGAGGCGCCGCACGGATTGGTGAACGAATTCCTCGACGAGACGGCGAGCTACTGGCGCGATTGGGTGCGCGATCTTGCTGTACCGTTTGATTATCAGGAAGCGGTGATCCGTGCGGCGATCACATTGAAGCTTTG
>CAYOYT010000290.1:2099-4019 GCA_964408245.1 uncultured Dongia sp.
AGCTTTGCACCTTCGAGGATACCGGTGCGATCGTCGCTGCCCTCACCACATCGATTCCCGAAGCGGCGCATTCTGGCCGCAATTGGGATTATCGCTATTGCTGGCTGCGAGATTCCTATTTCACGGTGACGGCGCTCAATCGGTTGGGGGCGACACGCACGATGGAAAGTCATGTGCGTTTCATCCTCAATGCTGTGCTGAGTGCCGGTATCTCTCCCGACGTGCCGCTCTACCCGATTGTACCGGGCCGTGATGTAACCGAACACGAAGCATCCGCGCTGGCCGGCTATCGCGGTATGGGACCGGTGCGCGTTGGCAATGCGGCTGTGCTCCAGCGACAACATGACGGCTACGGCTCAATCATCCTGACCGCGGCGCAGATGTTCTACGATGAGCGCTTACCAAGCATCGGTGATCTCGATCTTTATCGGCAGTTACGGCCAATCGGCGATCTGGCGGCGGCGGCGGCTCTAGCGCCTGATGCTGGGCTTTGGGAATATCGTGGCCGAACCAGTGTGCACACACATTCTGCGGCCATGTGCTGGGCGGCTTTGCACCGGCTGGGACTCATCGCTGGACGCGTCGGCGAGAGGGAGGATCGTGACCGGTGGCTGCGCCTTGCCAAAGATCTCCGCGCCACGATTCTGGAACGAGCAACTGCAGCAACCGATGGTTGGCTAGCCGGTGCCTTCGATAGCGACATCTGCGACGCCGCCGTTCTCACTTTGCCTGAAATCGGCCTGTTGCGGCACGACGATCCGCTTTTCCTGCGCACGATGGAGGTAGTGGAACAGCGCCTTATGCATGAGGGTTTTTTGCTGCGCTATGACGAGCCGGACGATTTCGGCAAACCTGAAACGGCTTTCCTTGTTTGCAGCTGGTGGTTCATTGATGCTCTAGTTGCGACAGGGCGGCGCGAACAAGCCAAAGAAATGTTCGACCGAATTCTGGCGCATCGCAACCATCTGGGGCTTCTCTCGGAAGATTTAGATGGCCGCAACGGTGTTCTTTGGGGCAATTTCCCGCAGACATTTTCAATGGTGGGGATGATTCTTTCCGCGATGCGGCTTAGCCGAAGCTGGGAGGAGGGTTTATGGCGCGCGTCGTAATCGTCTCCAACCGCGTGCCTTTACCGACCGAACGAGGCGCTCGTGCAGGCGGTCTAGCCATTGGCATCGCCGATGCGTTGAAGGAAGGTGGGTTGTGGTTCGGCTGGAGTGGGCAGATCTCTCCAAGCGCGCACAACTCTGTACGTAAAATAGAAGCGGACAACATTACCTATGCAACAATCGATCTCAATCAGGAAGATTACGATCGGTTCTATGTTGGCTATGCCAATTCAACGCTGTGGCCGTTGCTTCATTTTCGTTTGGGCCTGATTGATTTCAAGCGCGAGGATCTCGACGGTTATTTCTCGGTGAACCGAACATTCGCCGCAGCGTTGGCTTTGGAGCTTGAGCCAGACGATGTCGTCTGGATCCATGATTACCATCTTATCCCTCTGGGTGCCGAATTGCGGCGGCTGGGCGTGCGCAATCGACTGGGGTTTTTCTTACATATTCCGTTCGTACCAGCATCCTTGTTCACCGCCTTACCGCGGGGCGACAAATTACTGAGTGCTTTCCTCGCTTATGACTTGGTGGGATTGCAGACAGAAGAGCATCGTCGAGACTTCCTCGATGCGATCAAACAGGTTCTGGGTATGGAGCCGGATGCCAACAGCACTTTCGTCACCGCCGATCGCACATCGCGCGCAATCGCCAATCCGATCGGCATCGATGCGCGCGGCTTTGCGGCGATGGCAGCGAAAGCAGAGCGTTCGCCGGAGACGCAGCGTCTGCTTTCCAGCCTCGTTGGGCGCGATCTCGTCATCGGTGTCGACCGGCTCGATTATTCAAAGGGTCTACCGAACCGCTTCAC
>CAYOYT010000291.1:0-4016 GCA_964408245.1 uncultured Dongia sp.
ATGCCCTAATGCAGCGCAATGAGGCGATTGAGGGCCGCTTTCCCAAGTTAAAACGTGCGGACTCGCCGACCGATAAAGTCGGTGTCGAGGCGGTTCAGGGTTTTGCCAAGGTGGCGCATTTAGTGCCGATGCTTTCGCTCGACAATGCCTTTGCGCCCGAAGACGTCACCGATTTCATCGATCGTATTCGGCGCTTCCTGGGGCTTTCGTCTGAGATAGCGGTTTCGCTCGCGGCAGAACCGAAGATCGATGGCCTGTCCGCCAATCTCACCTATGAGAATGGTGTCTTTGTCCGCGGTGCCACGCGCGGCGACGGGACAATTGGCGAGGATATTACTGCCAACCTCAAGCATGTCGCTGGAGTGCCGCTGAAGTTGAAAGACGGCAATCATCCGGCCCGGATCGAGATCCGTGGCGAAGTTTATATGTCGAAAGCGGGTTTCCTCAAACTAAATGAGGCGCAAGAGGCGGCTGGCAAGCAAGCCTTTGCCAATCCACGCAATGCGGCCGCCGGTTCCGTGCGTCAGCTCGATTCTAACATCACCAAATCGCGGCCGTTGCAGTTCTTTGCCTATGCCTTCGGTGCGATCGAAGGTTTAAAGAAGCGGCCGGAAAGCCAGCACAACCTCAACGATCAGCTCGCCGCTTGGGGTTTCGCGGTCAATCCCCGGCGCCAGGTTGTTCAGGATCTCGACGACGCTCTGGCCTTCTACAATTCGATCCAAAAGGACCGTGCGATACTCGATTACGATATTGATGGTGTCGTCTATAAAGTCGATCGGATCGATTGGCAGGAACGCTTAGGATTCATCGGTCGCGCGCCGCGTTGGGCCATCGCTCACAAATTTGCTGCCGAGCAAGCGCAAACCATCTTGAAGGACATTGCCATTCAGGTCGGCCGCACGGGCGTGCTAACGCCGGTCGCCAAGCTTGAACCAGTTAATGTTGGCGGTGTCGTCGTTGCCAATGCGACGCTTCACAACGAGGATGAAATCCACCGTAAAGACATCCGCATTGGCGACCGCGTGATCATCCAGCGCGCCGGTGATGTCATCCCACAGGTGGTTGCTGTGATCGATGCAGACCGCAAGGGCCGCGGGTCGGCATATAAGTTTCCGACGAAATGTCCGATCTGTGGCAGTCATGTCGAACGCATTCCCGGTGAGGCCGCGACGCGTTGTACAGGTGGCTTGATCTGCCCGGCGCAGGCGGTCGAACGACTTCGCCATTTCGTTTCGCGCATGGCATTCGATATTGATGGCCTCGGCGGTAAGCATATCGAGGCTTTTTTCGCTGATAAGCTTATCAAATCGCCAGCGGATCTTTTTCGCCTCGAAAATAAGCGCGGCGCATTATTGGAGCGAGAAGGCTGGGGTCAACTTTCCGTCGACAATCTACTCCGCGCGATCGAGGTGCGGCGACAGATCTCACTGGAACGTTTTATCTATGCGCTGGGTATTCCGCAAATCGGTGAAGAGACAGCAAAACTGTTGGCGCGCCACTACCTCACACTCGACGCCTGGCGCACGGCAATGATTGCAGCCAAGGATCTCGAAAGTGCTGCTTATCTTGATCTTGCCACCATCGCTCGTATCGGCCCATCGATCCGCGCCGACCTCACGGAATTCTTCGACGAAGCGCATAATCGTGATGTTGTCAACGACCTCGCTGGTCTTGTTGACGTGCAACCTTTTGTGCCACCAAAGGTTGGCGATTCCAGAATTGCTGGCAAGACAGTGGTTTTCACCGGCAGCCTCGAGCAGATGACCCGCAATGAGGCCAAGGCGCGTGCCGAAAGTCTCGGCGCTAAGGTCGCGGGATCGGTGTCGAAGAACACAGATTACCTCATCGCCGGGCCAGGTGCGGGCTCGAAGGCGGCCAAGGCAAGCGCCCTTGGCATCACAGTGTTGTCGGAACAGGCGTGGCTGGATCTGATTGGAGGCTGAGCCGCCTAGTATATTTAGGCAGCTCATTAACGCTGGTGAGGTGACGCTCCACAATATCGACTGCTTCGGAAGCCACGGCTTTAAGCTCAGGATAATTCTATTCGAGGTTTACAAATGACAGACTTAGAGCTCATTTGCCTTATTAAGCATCTCGATAGCATTCTTCCATCGGAAGGTGCTGTGGTTAAAACGGCTGCCTTCGGTGAGGTGGCTTTGTACGCGAATAAGATGGGATATTTGCGCCTAGGCATTGAGCTTATGAAATACGCTTTCAAGGAAACAAACGACGGAACTGGTGTAAGTCATTTATTCTCGACCGATTCCGATCCAATTTTGGACTGGTTGACCACCAGTGAAGAGGAGTTCAAATCGATCACTTCCTAACCTCAGTCCAAGTCGCGCACCCACAGCGCGAACTTGTTCAGGGGTAAAATCAGTTCAAGGACATGTAGATCGATGACGTCCTGCAAACGGGCCGCGTGCTGTTTAAGTATTTATTAAGGCTTCAAAGCGCGCGCCCATGGAGGCCGCAGCAACACACTTAAAAGCAAAAATGGTGCCGCCTCGCGGACTTGAACCGCGGACCTACTGATTACGAATCAGTTGCTCTACCGCTGAGCTAAGGCGGCGCCGGGCCTGATTGGCGCGGGCCGGAAGCTAGTTTATCAGCCGGGCGGCGTCAACAGAGGCAGCATCGGCATTTGTGCTGCTCTCAGCCTGCCGTGCGGTCTCATCGACGACCGTCAAAATCGTCATTTCCTTTGCGCGATCAAGGGGATCGCTGGCCTTTCCAGACTGCGGAATCACAGCCAGCGCCGAGCCGCCCTGACGGCCAACGGCACCATGGCGCCATCCCAGACTATCAATTGCCTGGCATTGCGGGCAGATGAGCTGCCAGTGGCCGCTTTCCGGTCCGGCTTCCCCATTATGCCCACATTGATGGCAAATCCAGGCGGCATCCGGCCGGGCAGCACTTGCCGCGTCAAGCCACTGACGGGCCGCAACGGCATCATGGCGCTCGCGATCCTCCATGGCGGCCATGGCCCGGCACGTGGCTCGGCTCGGACCGCCTAGCTTTTCTGTCTCTATGGCGATCAGGCGGTTGATATGCCGCCGAGCTTCGCCCCACAGCTCCGCCGCGAGATCGGCTTGGGCGAGCAGGCGGTGGCTTTCCACATGGTCGGGATTTTGTTTCTGCAGGCGTTCCAACCGTTGCGTGCGCTCCAGCGGTTTTTCATTCTCGCCGAGCGTCATATAAAGCTCGCCCAAAATTTCGTGCGGGTGATCATCCCACACTTGTTCGATGAGGCGCATCGTCTCCTTGCGCTTGCCTTGGCGCATCAGCAGCCGTGCTAGTACGTAGCGGGCCGGGGCAAAATCACCGGCAAGCTTAACCGCTTCTCGTGCAGCACTCATGGCAGAGTCGGCTGAGACATGAACGCCGTCGGGAATAAGTGCCTGCCGCGCTTTTTCCGTCAGCAATGCAGCGCGGCGGCGCTGCCCGGCGCGCCCATCGATGGCGCCGGCACGCACCAGCGCCCTCAGGCTCTCATCGGCGGCATCGAAGCTGCCTGCTTTGGCTTGCAGCCGCAAGGCGATCTCGGCGGCCCATTGCGCGTGGGGGTTGGCCGCAAGCGCGCGCTCTGCCAGGCGGCGCGCTGCGGTCTCGTTTCTTTGCTTCAGCGCATTCATGGCAAGGCCTCGTAGTCCGAGGATCGCGGTTTCCGGCGTTTGCGCCAGGGCCTTGAAATGTGCCAGCGCGGCGGCATCGTCGCCTTCGAGTTGTGCTGCTTGTGCTGCCAGCAAGCGTGTGATCGGTGGTTCACTACCACCCTTGGCGAGGAGCTTGCGTGCTTGTTGAGAAAGCCGCTTGGCTTCGCGCGCATCGCCGGCGGCTGCGGCAGCGAGGCCGCGGGTAAGGACCTGATAGCCTTTTGCCTCACGCGCGGCACCCCGCGCGGCGCCGATATCACCCGGCACGGCGATGATGCGCATAATGATCCTGCCAATCACATAAAGAACAGCTCGGAAAAGCATAGAGCCAAGGAGCGCCAACGCGACCGGATGGAG
>CAYOYT010000292.1:0-4012 GCA_964408245.1 uncultured Dongia sp.
GCATGGTGCAGCATGGCAGGTGCAGCATAGCACTAGTCGAGGGGCATATGGCAATGCGGTCGCTGCAACGCGAAACAGAGGCGAACGCTGGTGTTAGCACAAGCAATATGGCCGGGTTCACAGCTCTCGGCGCAGTGGTTATAGTTCCTAAATGACTGATGACATGGGAAAGCAGGGCATGGGGTCCAAAAATCCCGACAACGCCCCGGACCTAAACGACCTGGCGCGGCGTTTGCTCGATCTGTGGCAGGACCAGCTGACAGCGATCGCAGCACACCCCGATCTCGCAGCACAGGCGGTACGTCTTATGGCTGCCATGCCGCTCCCCGGTATGTGGCTGAGCCCGGTGGGGCAGATGAGACAAGGTGCTGGGTCGGACGACGATCTCACTCGCGCCTGGGCCAGCATGACTGAAAACTGGCTATCACAGGATTGGTGGAAGGGAACCCCGTATGGCAGCGCAAACAGAGCCTCGGGAAGCGCAGGCGGATACCAAGAATCAGGCGGGCGCCAAGAAGAATCATCTTCACCGGCTGGGACCACGACCACTGCCGCAGCATCTGAGCCTGGCAACGGGCATTTGGACGAACTCAGCCGCCGCCTTGCTGGCATTGAGCAACGTCTTGCAGAATTGGCTGAACACAAGCCAAAACACAAAGCTGCCGCCAAACCTCGAGCAACTACAGCAAAGCCTCGCCGATCTTGCGCCGCAAATCGCTCTGGCGGAGCCGGCAGCGCTGATGGCGGCGATTCAGAATGAAGGGCGCAGACGTTTCGATCAGCTTCTCACCGGCATCGAGGCTTACCGGAAATATCCTCATCAGCGCGATCTGATATCGCGACCCGTCTTGTGGTATCAGGGAACGACCAGACTGCGCGATTATCGCACGGCCCACGATCATACCAAGGCGGCGCGACCCCGCGTGCTGGTCATTCCTTCGCTGGTGAACCGCTATTACGTACTCGATCTGGAAGCTGATACGTCTTTCCTGCACTGGCTCGATGGCAACGGTTTCGATCCTTTCGTCGTCGATTGGGATGCGCCAGGCCCTGTTGAACGCAGCTTCGATCTCACCGATTACGTCGCCAGACGCCTCGAAGGTGCTCTCGATGCTGTAAAGAGCGAGCCCGGCGGGCCGATCCATCTCATCGGCTATTGCATGGGCGGCAATCTAGCACTCGCCCTCGCCTTGCGCAGACAGGCCGATATCCATGGGTTGGTGCTGCTAGCAACACCTTGGGATTTTCATGCCGAGAGCGCCGAACACGCGCAGATGATGGGACAGATCGGACGGCAATTGGAGCCGATGCTGCAGGTTTTAGGTGAATTGCCAATTGACGCCTTGCAGGGATTCTTCTCCGGTCGCGATCCCTTCCAAGTGCTGAAGAAGTTCCAACATTTCGGGACGCTCGATCAGAGCGGCGTCAGCGCGCGGCGCTTTGTGGCCCTGGAAGATTGGCTCAATGACGGCGTCAGCCTCGCCGCCCCCGTAGCGCGCGAATGTCTCATCGAATGGTATGGGAACAACACGCCGCAAAAACTGGCCTGGAAAATTGGTGGAAAGATTGTCGATCCGGCGGATCTCGATCGGCCAACACTGAATATTATTCCAAGCAGCGACCGAATCGTGCCGCCGGGCAGTGCCCTCGCCCTCGCCCGCCGCTGTCGCCAGAGTGTGGAAATGGTTCCGAATGCCGGCCATATCGGAATGATCGTCGGGCGTTCCGCAGCCCGGGACGTATGGGAGCCGCTCGCCGCATGGTTACGGAAGCACTCGTGAAAAGGGCCCGCGTCTGGCGGACGCGGGCCCTCACTCTTCGATAGTCTCTTAAAGTAATTTAGCGCTTTTGGTCTGGTTTAACGCCGGTACCATGACTTTGGCCTGGCTTCTGCCCTGGCTTAACGACTTTGCCGTCGCCATCTGTATCCTTGCCGACCATATTATCGTCGCGAGGATTACCCTGCTGCTGTTGGCGCTGCGCATCCTGGTTTTGGCCAGGCTGACGTGGCGTATTGCCCTGCTGCTGTTGGGGCTGGCGATCGCTGTTCTTTTCGTTCTGTTGGCTCTGTTGAGCTGCACGCGGATTTTCGGGATTCGGCTGGTTGGACATAACGTCATCCTTTCTTGCTAACAAAACTTGGCTGTCGGCAAAACGCCGGCTGCATACGACTAACAAGACGATAGCGGAATTGTTTCTCCGATAACGCTGCAGGGGCCATGATAATTTGGCTGCTTCGTTAACAAAGTCGTGGGAAATGGTGGAAATGAGTCGGTATAGATCACGAGAGCTATGTCTATGGAAAAGTCGATGTGCTCATGGGTCTCTGGCTGGAGCTCGTACTTAAAGAGCGCGGACTTCGCTTGCCCGAGCAAAATGATCGGAGCGACATGATAGTGGCCCCGGACAGATGGAGTGCGACTAAGAAAGTAATTATTGCGGTCGGTGTGCTACTCGGCGTCAATATATCAATATCGCTTCTAACCGCTGAATTCGGTCAACTTCCACGAGGAGTAGTCTGGTGAGGCGTCTTCGCACTGTTGAGCATGTACTACTTGTTTTTTCGTGCGCTACGATTTGATGTCTCAACGCCAATTACCTGACGGTTAATAGTATGGTTTATCGTCGGAATAGGTCGATATCAATTTGGGGCTGCGATGTGTAGCGACAAGATCATAAAACTTGATAGCGAGCTGGTCGTCTCCGAGGAGTCACCGGAACTTCATCACTACACAAATGAGAAAGGCCAGCACTACTTTGTGTACCGAAGACGGGGCTCGACAACACTTAAGATTAAAATGTATTTGTTTTTAGCCCTTCCCACCAAATTTCCCTATTCACCTCATGGTAGATTGCACCCGCGGCTGTGGTCTAAGCTCGCGCCAGCATTCTGATCGCAAAAGAGAGATCCCCCATGGAATTTCGCCAACTCGGCCGTTCTGGCCTCAAGGTTCCCGTCCTCAGCTTTGGTACCGCCACCTTCGGTGGTGGCAATGAGTTCTTCGACAAATGGGGTGGCGTCGATCAGAAGGTCGGCAATCGCCAAGTCGATATGTGCCTTGATCACGGGCTCAATTTCTTCGATACGGCCGATATCTATTCGGCGGGCCTCGCCGAAACGATTCTGGGGACCGCCCTTAAGGGCAAGCGTGACAAAGCGCTCATTTCCACCAAAGCCACTTTTGCTATGGGCGAGGGGCCGAATGAAAAAGGCTCGTCACGCTTCCATCTCATCAAAGCCGCAGAAGACAGCCTGAAGCGCCTGAGCACAGACTATATTGACGTCTACTTTATGCATGGCTTCGATGCCCTGACACCGGTTGAGGAAACACTCTCCGCCCTCGACAATCTCATCACGAATGGCAAGGTTCGCTACATTGGGTGTTCTAATTTCAGCGGTTGGCATGTCATGAAATCGCTGGCCACATCTGAGAAGTACGGCCTGGCGCGATATGTCGTCTATCAAGGCTATTATTCGCTCATCGGCCGCGACTATGAGGAAGAGGTGATGCCGCTTTGCATCGATCAGGGCGTCGGCACGATGGTATGGAGTCCCTTGGGCTGGGGCCGCCTAACCGGCAAGATCCGCCGTGGCAGTCAGGATCAATCGGGTCGCATTGCCAGTGGCGGTGCCGAGGGCGGCCCACCTGTCGATGACAATTTCCTTTACGATGTCGTCGACGTGCTCGAGGCGATCGCCAACGAATCAGGTAAGACGGTGGCGCAGGTGTCACTCAACTGGCTGTTGTCGCGCCCGACTGTGTGCAACTTGGTGCTGGGCGCCCGCAACGAGGAGCAGCTGAAGCAGAATTTAGGCGCTATCGGGTGGTCGCTCAGCGCAGATCAAATCGCGCGACTTGACAAGGTGAGCGACAAAATTCCGGCCTATCCCTATTGGCATCAACGTGATTTCGTAGAGCGTAATCCTCGACCAGTGGCGAATTAAGACGCGAGATAGATAAACGACAGCGCGTATAACCTTCATTGAATGCAACTTTCATTTGTTTATAAT
>CAYOYT010000293.1:0-3980 GCA_964408245.1 uncultured Dongia sp.
CAATAATGGTGGCATAACGTGGCTGTGTCCGCACGATATCGGTAAGCAAGACAGAGCAATCGGGCGCGGCGAGATCGCGGATCTGAGGAATTTGCGTCAACAGATCGAGCATGCCTTCGACATGAGAAATGACACGATCAAGCGAGCCGATGATCGCTTGGGCGAGATGACGCCCCTGCTGCTCTGCCTCTCTTACCTGGCGGGCACGAGCTTCGAACATGTCATAAGTTATAATCGCCACGGCCGGTGTCATCACCAGCACGATTATCACGAGAAGCCGAAGTCGAAGAGTCGAGCGCATGCCGCCAGTCATCACTCCGGGCATAAAGTCTTATTACCAATTATAGATGCAACAGATCGCCGGCCAAGAGCAGTTTTTCTCCGCGCTCAATCAGCCGCTCGAAATCCTACACCCGGAGGACAAACTTTGCCGAAAGAGTAGGATAGTCTTTTACCGGCGTACAATCCTCGTGCCGTTCTTGCCCAAGCTCGAGGGCGTACTTAAAATTTCACCAGTAGCATTAAGCATATCGTGCGGGGCGGCGCCAAAAATACGATCGCTTTGAAATGCCTGCGCTTGAATATCGACATCCCGCAAGTTTAATACGCGAACTCCTTGAACACCGAGTCAACGCTGCCACTCCATCTGCCATGGAAGAGGTCGAGTTTTGATTCGGCTGACGTTTTGCCGCTGTCGGCGATAATTTGAAGTGGGTTGAGAAAGCCGGATTCATCCATGCCACCGAGATCGGTCGCGGCGCGCTTTTGCAGCCCGGCGCGCGCGATGCCTAATACCTGGCGTGCGACATCGCGCACATTGCCGTTGCGAAACGGTGTCTTCAAGGCAAGGCGCGGCACGTCGCGGCGCAGCTGCTCATGCTCAGCGATGGACCAGTCCTTCACCAGATCCCACGCCGCATCGAGCGCCGATTGATCATAGAGCAGGCCGACCCAGAGGGCTGGGAGGGCGCAGAGGCGCTCCCACGGTCCGCCATCGGCCCCGCGCATCTCGAGAAAACGCTTGAGGCGTACTTCCGGAAAGGCGGTTGTCATGTGATCGGCCCAATCGCCGGTGGTGGGAATTTCGCCGGGGAGCGCCGGCAGTCGGCCTTGTAAGAAATCGCGGAACGACTGGCCTGAGGCGTCGATATATTTGCCCTCGCGATAGACGAAATACATCGGTACATCGAGCATATAATCGACATAGCGTTCGAAGCTCATGCCCTGTTCGAAGACGAAAGGCAGGATGCCGCAACGGTCAGGATCTGTGTCCGTCCAGATATGTGATCGGTAAGAAAGGAAGCCATTGGGCTTGCCTTCGGTGAACGGTGAATCAGCAAAGAGTGCCGTGGCGATGGGTTGTAATGCCAAGCTCACTCGGAATTTCTTCACCATGTCGGCTTCGTCGGCGAAGTCTAGATTGACCTGCACGGTGCAGGTGCGCAGCATCATGTCGAGGCCGAGCTTGCCCTTCTTGGGCATATAGGCACCCATGATATTGTAGCGACCCTTAGGCATCCAAGGCGTATCGCCGCGCGACCATTTGGGATTGAAGCCCATACCAAGTACGCCGATCTCCAATTCTTCGGAGACTGTCTTCACCTGTTTTAGATGCTCACCTACTTCGCGGCATGTTTCATGGATGGTGCGCAAGGGGGCGCCTGAAAGCTCGAACTGCCCGCCAGGTTCCAGCGTGATGTTTTCGCCATTCATGGTAAGAGCGATGATGTTGTCGTTCTCAATAATCGGCTCCCAGCCATAGCGAGTCAGGCCGGCCAGAAGCTTACTAATGCCATTCGGACCTTCATAGGCAACGGGGCGCAGCGATTTGAGGTCGTAAACAAATTTCTCGTGCTCAGTGCCGATGCGCCAATCCGATTTGGGCTTATTGCCCTCGGCAATCCATTCGACAAGCTGGCTTTTGGCGGTTACCGGCTCGCCGCGCGATTTGGGCGGTGCTGACACGTCATTCCCCCTATAGATACTGATGCTTCAGACACTGACACTTCTCAGGCGGACGGTTGGCCAATCGACGAGAGAGGTGCCGGTAGCCTTTGAGCCCCGTCGCCCAAGATGCTTTGAAAGACCGCGAGAGCTGCGAGCGCGGCGGTGTCGGCGCGCAGGATTCGAGGTCCCAGACCAACAGGGGTAACAAATGGCAGTTTTGAAAGAAGGTCAAGCTCGTAACGCGCAAATCCCCCTTCTGGCCCACAAAGGATTGCCCAAGCGTTATTTTTTCTCACATCCGACTTTAATTCGATTAACGCCTCACCAATGGGGCGTGCGGGTCCGGTCTCAGCGCAGAGAATGAGGCGGCGGGTAGTATCCCACTTCTGCAGCAAGTCGTTTAGTGAACATGGCTCGCGCACGTCCGGCAAAGTTAGACGTTCGGTCTGTTCAGCCGCCTCGATCGCATTGGCGGCAAGACGTTCGAGGTTGAGGCGGGTCGCGGCCGTGTGCTGGGTGAAGACTGGTTGGAAGGCGGCGACGCCCAATTCGGTCGCTTTTTCCACCAGGAAATCGACCGCATCTTTCTTTAGCGGCGCAAAACATAGGTGGATATCGGGCACGCTAGTCTGCGTGCGGCGTAGGTCGGTGACTTCGATCTCGACACTCTTTTTAGACACATCGGCAATCGTTGCGGCGAATTCACCATCGCGCCCGTTGAACAGAATGAGCGGATCGCCTGCTGTTCGTCGCATGACGTTCTTGAGATAATGCGCCGTCCGTTCCTCGGCAATAAAACGCACGCCGAGCTTCAGGTCGATGGTCACATAAAGGCGTGGGATCATGTTCTTGAGCTGTCCGAAAGCTGTCTCTATGGTCGCGGGCGTAAGTTAATGGCAATTCGTGACATGATAAACCGATGAATGAGGCGAGCGATATCCGTGAGGGTGATTGGATCGACCGGTATCTGCCGGTGATCTTACGCCCCTATGCCCGCCTGGCACGGCTTGACCGGCCGATCGGCACCTGGCTGCTGCTCTTTCCCGGTTGGTGGTCGATTTCGCTTGCCGCCCCGCAGGGTGCCGCGCCCGATATCAAGTTCCTCTTCCTCTTCGCGATCGGCGCCATCGTCATGCGCGGCGCGGGCTGCACGGTCAACTACATTGCCGACCGCGATTTCGATGCCAAGGTTGCCCGCACGGCAACGCGACCGCTCGCCTCTGGTGCACTCGGCCTCAAGCAAGCCCTGGTCTTCCTCGCGCTGCAGCTTCTCATCGGTTTGTTGATCCTGATCCAGCTGCCTCCTTTTGCCATCCTACTCGGTGCGGCGTCGTTGGTGTTAATCGTGGCCTATCCTTTCATGAAACGCATCACGTGGTGGCCGCAGGCTTTTCTGGGTCTTACCTTTAACTGGGGCGCGCTGCTCGGTTGGGCGGCAGTCACGGGCAGCCTTCAGGCTGCACCTTTGTGGCTTTATGCCGGCGGTTTTTTCTGGACGCTGTTCTACGATACGATCTACGCCCATCAAGACAAGGCCGATGATGCGCTGATTGGGGTCAAATCGACAGCGCTGCGGTTTGGCGCCGATACGAAAAAATGGCTATGCGGATTCGGTGCGATTGCTATGTTCTGCTTCGGCAGCGCATTGCTTGCTTACGGCGGTGGCCTTGCTGCTTATCTGGCGCTGGTCGGTGTCGCCGCGCATCTTGGCTGGCAGCTCTATGACGTCGATATCAACGACGCGCAAGATTGTCTCGCAAAGTTCCGCGCCAACCGCTTCGTCGGCTGGATCCTTTTCATCGGTATCGTCGTGGATCGGCTCTGACGAAATGGGTGACCCAACGAGCTTCATTCGCGCTCAAACCAAGATTGTCCGGCCGAGTCTGGTGCCGGAGCTAAAACTACATCTTGCAACCGAAATCAGCCCAATTTGGCGCGCGACGCAGACCGAACTCGATAATGCCGGCGTGCCACCGCCTTATTGGGCCTTCTGTTGGCCAGGTGGCCAGGCACTGACTCGCTATCTTCTAGAT
>CAYOYT010000294.1:0-3978 GCA_964408245.1 uncultured Dongia sp.
CAAAAGTAGATCAGATCATGGAGGAAATCCGTGGTCCAGCCGGCCGTACCATGTGGGACAAGCTTTCCAACGTGAATGAGAGTGTGCTCGCCAATTATCTGAAAAACGAATACCCGCAAACTGTGGCTGTCGTTCTTTCCAAGATCAAGTCTGACCATGCCTCGCGTGTGGTCGCCTTGCTGCCAGAAGCCTTCGCGATGGAAGTCGTCATGCGTATGCTGCGCATGGAATCGATTCAGAAGGACGTCATCGACGACGTCGAGCGCACGCTACGAAACGAATTTCTCTCGAATCTTGCTCGATCGTCAAAACGTGACGCGCATGAGTTGATTGCCGAGATCTTCAATAACCTCGACCGCGCAACCGAGCAGCGCTTCATCACCGCTCTCGAAGAACGCAACCGCGATTCAGCTGAGAAGGTGAAGTCGCTGATGTTCACCTTTGAGGACCTCAGCAAGCTCGATCCGGGTGGTGTTCAAACACTTATGCGCGGCGTCGACAAAACCAAGCTGCCGATCGCTCTCAAAGGAGCTTCGGAAACGATCCGGGATCTGTTCCTTTCTAACATGTCGGAACGTGCGTCGAAGATGCTTAAAGAAGACATGGCCGCAATGGGGCCAGTGCGCCTTAAAGATGTCGAGGAAGCGCAGATGTCGATGGTCAATCTCGCCAAGGAATTAGCATCAAAAGGTGAGCTTATTCTCGCTGACAGTAAAGGCGAAGACGAGCTCGTCTACTGATCGTAATAGACAGGATAGGAGATCACTGGTTTGAAGACCGTGCACAAATTTCTTTTCGAGAACGACTTTGACGCCGGCACTGAAATGCCGACGAGGAAAGCTGTGCACACGAAAGTCGAAACCCCGCTCGAGGTACCTTCAACGCCATCGCCGCAAATTCTATTGACGCCACCCGAGCCGACTTTTACTGAGACAGAACTCGCCACGGCTGTTGCTGAAGCGAAGGCTAAGGGCACTAAGGAAGGTCATGCCAAAGGCAAGGCCGATGCGCAGGCCCAGATCGAAGCGCAGATTGCTGGCGCGCTTGGCACGATCGGCAGAGAACTCGCCGATATGGCGACGAACCTCATTCAAGATCGAGTCGCAATCCTTGGTGAAGCAGCCGGCTTGGCGCTTGCCATGGTACGCAAGATGCTGCCCGAGTTAACCCGGCGGGGTGGTCTTGCTGAGATTACGGCGACAATTGAACGCTGCCTCATCGATCAGCACAACGAGTCGCGCCTTAATATCCACGTGCCAGCAGATTTGCTGCCAGCGCTACAGGCCAAGATAACCGATCATGCTGCCGACAATCACTTCGAAGGTCGCGTTAATTTGATCGGCGATCCGGCGCTTCAGAATAGTGACTGTCTGATCGAATGGGCGGGCGGCGGTTTGGAGCGGCGCAGCGATACGATCTGGCGCGAGATTTCTGCGGCACTCAATCGCTGCTTAGAGACACAGGATATCGCACCGATCGAAGTCAACGAGACGATCAATATAGAGCCGGTATCTGATATGCGCGACGATATTGCCGACGGCACTGGCGCCGTCGACTGATCAAGGAGCGGCAAATGGGTGACGACGAGAATCTGCAGTTGCAGGAATTTAATGAGCAAAGCGGGGCTGACATCGCGACAGACGCCAGTCGCGTGCCAACCAACGCAAAAGAACTGGACGCCGTCTATGACGTACCCGTCCAGGTTTCCGCGGTTCTGGGCCGTGCCACAATGCAAGTCAGCCAGCTGCTAAAGCTTGGTCGCGGCGCTGTGGTCGAACTCGACCGCAAGGTCGGCGAGGCTGTTGACATCTATGTCAACAACCGCCTCGTCGCGCGGGGCGAAGTCGTGGTGGTCGAAGACCGGCTCGGTGTCACCATGACTGAAATCATTAAGTCCGATCGCGGTTGATTAGGCCGCGGAGACTGGAATAAAATAATGTCCGATACTGCCAACGACCCCATCCAAAGCTTTACGACCAAGAGCGACCTACCCTTGCGCCTCCAACCAACGCGCCGGGGTTTCGACATCGCAACCGCCATGGGCCTGATCGGTGCCATGGGTTTGATCGCTATCGCGATCTTCCTTGGTGGAAACTGGCTGGCTTTCGTCGATATTCCCTCAATTCTAATCGTTGTCGCCGGCACTTTTGCAATCACCACAGTCTCATATTCTTTGGGCGAGATCGTACAAGCGCAGCCGCTCATGCTGCGCACTCTGTTCTCAAGCGGTCACACGCCAAATGAAGCGGCGGCGAAAGTATTGCAGCTTGCCGAGCGCGCCCGTCGGCGTGGCCTCCTTGCCATGCAGAATGAACTTTTTAGTTTGAAGACCGAACCTTTTCTATTACGTGGCATGACCATGCTAGTCGACGGCATGCCGATCGATGAAGTCGAGCGCAACCTCGCTTTTGAGACCCATGCTATGGCTCAGCGCCATCAGCGTTCGACCGGCATCCTACGTCGTGCTGCTGAAGTATCACCTGCGATGGGCCTTATTGGCACGCTGATCGGCTTGGTGCAGATGTTGGGATCGCTCAATCAACCTGAAGGCATCGGCCCCGCAATGGCAGTAGCCTTGCTCACAACATTCTACGGTGCAGTTCTTGCCAACGTTTTCTTCTTACCGATTGCCAGCAAACTAGAACGAAATTCGGCAGTCGAGCTACTGATTAATCAAATCTTCATCCTTGGCACGCTGTCGATCGCGCGCCAGGAAAACCCGCGGCGGCTGGAGCTAGTGCTAAACACCATTCTGCCGGCGAGCCAACGTGTCAAATATTTTGATTAACGGAGAATAACCGATGCGACTTCTTATCGTCGGGTCCCTTGATGGCCATATTGCTGCCGCTGGAAAAATCGCCTTCAGCCGTGGTGCCAAGGTAGCGCATGTCAATAATATAGACCAAGCGATGAACGCTCTGCGCAATGGCCAGGGTGCTGAGCTCATCATGTTCGACGTCAGCCTCGACATCACGCAGATGATCGACAGTCTGAAGCGAGAGCGCATCACTATTCCAGTTGTAGCCTGCGGTATCGGTACGTCGGCCGAGATCGCGGTGCGCGCCATCAAAGCAGGCGCCAAGGAATACATCCCGCTGCCTCCGGATGCCGAACTGATCGCTGCGGTCCTTGCGGCGGTCACTGAAGAGAGCTCTGCTTTCATCTTCAGCGATCCGGTGATGAAAGCGACACTGAAGCTTGCGGACCAAGTGGCGCCGTCGGACGCCAGTATTCTGGTCACCGGCGAGAGCGGCACGGGTAAAGAGGTTATGGCGCGCTATATACATGCCCATTCGAAGCGCGCGACTAAGTCTTTTGTCTCTGTCAATTGTGCTGCGATTCCAGAAAATCTGCTGGAATCTGAATTGTTCGGCCATGAGAAAGGCGCTTTTACCGGCGCCATTGCGCGTCGTATTGGCAAGTTCGAGGAAGCCTCGGGCGGCACTCTCCTTCTGGACGAAATTAGCGAAATGCACCCGCGCCTGCAGGCGAAGCTCCTGCGTGCAATCCAGGAACGCGTTATCGACCGCGTTGGCGGCTCGCAGCCGGTCAAGGTGGACATTCGCCTCATTGCCACATCGAACCGCGACATGCAGGACGAAGTTCGCAAAGGCACGTTTCGTGAAGATCTTTACTTTCGCCTCAACGTTATGTCACTGGAACTGCCCCCGCTGCGCGACCGCCCAGCCGATATCGCTTTGCTAGCCGAGCATTTCCTTCACAAATACGCGGCTGCCAATGGCGTCCAAATCGATTCTGTCGATCCTGAGGTGCTAGACATCCTGCGCAGCCATGAATGGCGCGGTAACGTGCGCGAGCTGGAAAACACCATGCACCGTGCGGTCCTGTTGACTCCGGGGCCAGTCATTCAGAATGACGCAATTCTGCTCACCGGCGGGCGCGGTCTGCCTGTGATGGGCGCTGGCATGATTGCTGCCAGTAATCCAACCGATACTGCTGTGGCTAAGGCCGTCGCCG
>CAYOYT010000295.1:0-3976 GCA_964408245.1 uncultured Dongia sp.
ATTCCAGACTGATCTGTTACTGGCCTGATGTAGCACTGCCAGACTTCAGTTCCTAGCCGGGGCGGGGTTTGGCCGCTGCCAGTGAGAATGCTTGTGAGGGAATTTTTACTGTGTTACAGAAAAATTAAGCCGGTTACGCCTTCTGGGAACTGTACCCGAAAACGGGGCATTTGGTGGGGCTGGTGACAAAGGAAGAAATACTCCAGGGAAGGACTGCTACAATGAATCACATGAAATATGCCGTCGCCACCGTTGCGCTGCTGGCTGGGATGGCCACAGCAGCGCAGGCTGGTACGCTCGATGACGTCAAGGCGCGCGGCAAGCTGCTGTGCGGTGTGACGACCGGTCTAGCCGGTTTCGGCGCGCCGAACGATAAGGGCGAATGGGCCGGCCTTGACATCGATCTCTGCAAGGGCGTTGCCGCTGCCGTTTTTGGTGACCCGTCCAAGGTCGAATACAAGCCACTCTCGGCTGAACAGCGTTTCACCGCTTTGCAATCAGGCGAAGTCGACATGCTAGCCCGTAACTCAACCTGGACTCAGTCGCGCGACAGCCAATTGGCGCTCGATTTCGTCACCGTCAATTATTATGACGGCCAGGGATTCATGGTGCACAAGGATCTCGGTGTGAAGAGTGCCTTGGAACTCAAGGGTGCTACGGTTTGCGTGCAAGAAGGCACGACAACGGAAAAGAACATGGGTGACTTCGACAAGGCGAACGGCCTTGGTTTCAAGCCCGTGAAGTTCAAGGAAAACGATCAGGCCCGCGCCGCTTATGATGAAGGTCGTTGCGACGCCTACACGACCGATGCCTCTGGCCTTGCTGGTGAGCGCACTGCGTTGAAGGACCCGGCCAACAACATCATTCTGCCGGAAATCATCTCCAAGGAGCCGCTAGGCCCCGTCGTTCGCCACGGTGACAACCAGTGGGGCGATGTTGTCCGCTGGACCCATTTCGCGACCCTCGTAGCCGAGGAAAAGGGGATCACTCAGGCAAATGTGGATGATGTGAAGAAGGCGAATGGCACGGACAGCGCTAACGCCGATGCCGAAGTGCAGCGCTTGCTCGGCGTCACCGATAAGTTGGGCGAGGGTATGGGTCTCTCGAACGACTGGGCTTACAACATCGTCAAGGCTGTTGGTAATTACAGCGAGATCTTCGACCGCAATATCGGCCCGAAGACCCCGATCGGACTTGAGCGTGGCCTCAACGCCCTGTGGAACAAGGGTGGTTTGCAGTACGCTGCACCAGTCCGTTAAACCACTCGATCGCTGATACTCTACGCCCGGCTCGAACAGCCGGGCGTAGATGTCTTATTTACACGCAACCCGTTGGGGAGGCGTTGACATGGCGTCAGTAAAGACTGCGGCCGCTTCGAGCACTGCAGGACAATCCTTGGCACAAACAAAGCCGGCTTTTTGGCGTGACGAACGCGTGCGCGGAATCATCGCGCAGGTAGCGGTTGTCGTTATCCTGATCTCAGCATTCTGGTTCCTGATTTCGAATTTTCTCGAGAAGCAATCTAAAGCGGCTGGTCCTGCTATCAGTTTCGACTTTCTTACCAGTACCGCTGGCTTCCAGCTCGGTTTCTCGGTCATCGACGTGACGCTGGATTCACAGATCGGCCACATGATCTTGGCCGGTATGATTAATACGCTTTTGGCCGCGGGGATCGCTGGATTCTTTGCGACAATTCTCGGCCTCATCGTCGGCATTGCGCGCCTTTCTAAAAATTGGCTCGTCTCGCGCATTGCGGCGATCTATATCGAGACCATCCGCAATATCCCGCTGCTTCTTCAGCTGGTCTTTTGGTTCAGCGCGATGATCGCGTTGCTGCCCGCGGTAAAGGAAAGTGTGGCGGTCGCTGATATCGTCTTTCTCAACAAGAAGGGCTTATTTCTACCTAAGCCAATCTTTGAAGGCAGCATTATCATTTTTCTGTTGTCGATCCTGCTTACCAGCGGCGTCGCGGTTGTAATCTCGCGTTGGGCCAGAAAGCGACAGATCGAGACCGGCCAGCAATTTCCTACGATCATCGTCAATTCACTCATGATCATTCTTGTTACGCTCGTAACCTATGTTCTCGTTGATCCGATCGTGTGGGAGATTCCCCAGAAGGGTGGCTTCAATTTCAACGGCGGTTTTTCGATCCAACCTGAAATGACGGCTTTGATCATCGGATTGTCCATCAGCACATCGGCCTATATTGCCGAAATTGTTCGGGCCGGCATCATTGCTGTCAATCACGGTCAGACCGAGGCCTCCTCGGCGTTGGGTCTGAAATCGAGCTGGACGCTGCGATTTGTTATCCTGCCGCAGGCCTTGCGGGTTATCATTCCGCCTTTGATAAGCCAGTATCTCAATGTCGTAAAGAACTCCACTCTAGCTGGTTTTATCGGCTATGCAGATCTCTTTGCGGTCATTGGCACGTCGCAGAACCAGACCGGCCGCGCCATCGAATGCATCATCATCCTGATGGGTTTCTACCTAGCGGTCAGTTTGATCATCTCGTCGATCATGAATATCTACAACAAGCGCGCTGCGCTGATCGAGCGGTGAGGGTACCATGACCGATATGACAGACATCCCCATCGTTCCCGGCAACCGCCCCAGCCTACCACCGCCGGTTACCGAATCCGGCATCATTGGCTGGTTGCGCCACAACCTGTTTGCCAGCTGGTGGGACACGCTGCTGACTGCTGTGGCTATAGCGCTCTTGTTTTATCTGATCCCACCAATTCTCAACTGGGTACTTCTTGACGCCGATTGGAGCTATCTTCCAGCAGTCGTCATGGGCGAGAAGGCGCCGCAAATTTCCGATTGCACGAGTGGGGGCGCGTGCTGGATCTTTGTTAGGGCGCGCTTCGGCCAGTTCATTTTTGGCTTCTATCCCGAGACTGAGCGCTGGCGGGTGATCATTACCTTCCTCATGCTGGTGGTGTCGATCTACGGTCTGCTGACCGATCGCGTAAAGAACAAGAGGCCGTTTGCTTGGTTCTTCTTCGCGATTTTCCCATTTTTGACCTTTTTCCTGCTTCATGGTGGGTTTGGTCTTGAGACTGTACCGACGTCGAGATGGGGTGGTTTGATGCTGACCCTGATCATCGCTGGCATCGGCATTCTTTTTTCACTTCCGATCGGCATTCTCTTGGCCCTCGGCCGGCGGTCGCAACTGCCGATCGTGCATCTTCTATCGGTGATCTTCATCGAATTTGCCCGCGGTGTGCCGCTGGTCACCATTCTGTTCATGTCGAACATCATGCTGCCGCTCTTCCTGCCGCCAAGCTTCGAGCCGGACATTCTTCTGCGCATCTTGGTCGGTGTAACGTTGTTCGCGTCCGCCTACATGGCGGAGGTCATCCGTGGCGGTCTGCAGGCGTTGCCGAAAGGTCAGTATGAAGGTGCCATGGCGATGGGGCTCGGTTACTGGTCGATGATGCGGCTTATCATCATGCCGCAGGCTCTGCGCATCGCTATCCCTGGCGTTGTCAATAACTTCATCAGCCTTACGCAAGACACAACGCTGGTTGCCATCGTCGGTCTCTACGACTTCCTCGGTATTGTCAGAGCGGGCTCTCGTGACTCCAATTGGATCGGTACTGAAATCGAGGGCTATGTTTTCTGCGCCGCTATCTACTGGCTCTTCTGCTTCTCGATGTCGCGCTACAGTATGCGCATCGAGCGTAAACTTCAGACCGGTCACCAGCGTTAACGGATAGAGGGCATCGCAATGAGCACTCAAGTAAAAACCGCTCCCAACCAAATGGCCGTCACCGATGAGGTCATGATCGGCCTTTCGGCAGTCAACAAATGGTACGGGCAGTTCCATGTCCTCAAAGATATTGACCTCACGGTCATGAAAGGCGAGCGGATCGTGATTTGCGGGCCGTCAGGTTCTGGCAAGTCGACGCTGATCCGCTGTATCAATCGTCTTGAAGAGCATCAGCGCGGTAAGATTGTGGTCGATGGTGTAGAG
>CAYOYT010000296.1:0-1116 GCA_964408245.1 uncultured Dongia sp.
CAACAGGCACGTCGCATTTCAACGTCACGAGCGCGCGGCTGATCCGCGCCATTTCGGCATGGGCGACCAGATTCTCGCGCCGCTTGGGCTGCTTAATCTCGTGCGCTTTCGCCAGCAGCGTGTCAAGATCGCCATAAGTGTTGATGAGCTCGGCGGCAGTCTTCAAGCCGATGCCCGGCACGCCCGGCACGTTGTCAGAGGAATCGCCGGCCAGCGATTGTACGTCAATCACCTTATCGGGAGAGACGCCGAATTTCTCCAACACTTCTGCTGGACCAATCTTGCGACTCTTCATCGGATCGAAAAGCGACACACCGGGTCCCACCAACTGCATCAGATCTTTGTCCGATGATACGATGGTGACCTCAGCACCCTTGGCCGTCGCCAGTGTCGCGTATGTCGCAAGGAGATCGTCGGCCTCGAAGCGGGGCATTTCGATCGCCGGCACGTTGAAGGCACGCGTCGCCTCGCGGATAAGCGCAAATTGCGGAATGAGCTCCGGCGGCGGCTCCGGCCGGTGCGCCTTGTATTCGACATAGATATCGTTGCGGAAGGTTTTGCGACCTGCATCGAAGATGACAGCGATGTAATCTGCCTGTGCCTCCTCGATCAACTTTAGCAGCATATTGCAGAAGCCAAGCACGGCATTAACAGGTGTGCCGTCGCTGCGCGACAGCGGTGGCAGGGCATGGAAAGCGCGGAAAATGTACCCTGAACCGTCGATCAGATAGACATGGTCGGGTTTTTTGTCAGTGGTGTTCATCAGGCGCGCTCAGTGCGCGCCGGCGCCGGCGCCCTCTTTGAGGATGAAGGTCTTGCCGCAATAGGGGCACTCGACCTGCCCCTCCTTGCCGAGATTAAGATAAACCCGTGGATGGCCAGAGGGCTCGCCCCCGCCGTCGCAAGCAACACGGGTTTCGGTGACGGTTTGGGTTTCATTAGAATTCATGGGGTTACTCGCACTCGGATTGACGCTTTACCTGCCGCAATGATAGGCAGGCCGGCAGGTTGAATCAATCCCGCGAAGTCCCATGGCCCTCCAGCAAACTGCCGCCCTTCCTGAGCTCGCCGTTTCCATTAAAGCCCCAACATAGTACCCTTCCAGTAGACATTAAA
>CAYOYT010000296.1:1126-3971 GCA_964408245.1 uncultured Dongia sp.
AAGGTTTGGTCAAGATCTATGCCGGTAATAAGGCGAACCGAACGCCGAAGCTGGCGCTCGATCATATCGACCTCGCGATTCCGCGCGGTGGCATCTTCGGCCTGTTGGGGCCTAATGGCGCCGGGAAGTCAACGCTTATCAACATCCTGGCACAGCTGGTGCGCAAGTCCGAGGGCACAGTAAAGGTTTGGGACATCGATCTCGACCGGGATTCGCGCCACGCTGCGGCGGCGATCGGGGTCGTGCCACAGGAACTCAACATCGATCCCTTCTTCACGCCGAAGGATCTGCTCGACATCCAAGCCGGCATGTATGGAGTGCCGAAGGCCGAGCGGCGCAGCATGGAACTTCTCGAAGCGCTGTCGCTTGCAGATAAGGCCGGCTCTTATACGCGTACGTTGTCGGGTGGCATGCGGCGGCGCCTGATGGTGGCCAAAGCCATGGTTCACAATCCACCTGTCCTGGTGCTCGATGAACCAACGGCCGGCGTCGACGTGGAACTGCGCCAACAGCTGTGGGCCTATGTGCGCGCGCTCAATAAGAAAGGCGTGACGGTGCTACTCACGACGCATTACCTCGAAGAGGCGCAAGAGCTCTGTGATAATATCGCTATCATCAATCACGGTAAGGTTATCGCCTGCGAACCCACGGCGACACTGCTCGGACGGCTCGATCGTAAGGAAGTGGTACTGACGCTTGCCGCCGATCTTGCCGAAGCCCCGTTGGCACTCGCGCCATTGCACCCACAACTCCTCTCAGCGCGACGGTTGAAGCTGCATTACCGGCCCAGCCAGTTGAAAGTCGGCGCCATTTTAGATGCGATCCGCCGCGCTGATCTCGAAATCGCCGACCTCTCGACCGTCGACTCCGATCTCGAAGACATCTTCCTTGAACTGACGCGCCGTCAGCCAGCTCACTCATGACGCGGCTGCTTGTTTGCCTAAGCTTCCTCACCTTGCTCGCGGCCTGCTCGCCGCGCTGGCAGGAGATTGGCCCACCGGTCGATGCACCGCGTTTCACGGAGAAGAATTTTCACACTGCCGATGGCACCGACCTGCCGATGACGACCTGGCTCCCCTGGGACCGCCCGATCGAAGCCTCGATCATCGGCCTTCACGGCTTCAATGATTATAAGCGCGCCTTCGATGCGCCGGGGAAAGCCATGGCGCGGCGCGGCTTCATCCTTTATGCCTTCGACCAACGCGGCTTCGGGGGATCGCCACAGCGTGGCCTCTGGTCAAGTACCGAGCAAATGGTGACGGATCTCGCCGAGGCCGCGAAGCTTGCAAAGATCGCGCACCCTGACAAGCCAGTCTATCTACTCGGCGAAAGCATGGGAGCGGCTGTGATCTTGGCCGCTGTTACGCGCCATTTGGACATGCCGATCGATGGAATCATTCTTGCGGCACCGGCGATCTGGGGTTGGCAAACGCAACCCGGGATCAATCGCTGGATCTTCGATTTCGCCATGAAAACGATGCCACGCGTCACCGTGCAGCCCAACGGCATTTATCGTGAAGCGTCGAACAATCATTACATGCTACGCCAGATGGGTCGCGATCCAAACATCATTAAAGCAACACGCGTCGATACCGCCTATGGTCTCGTCGAGCTGATGACAGAAGCCTATGACGCTGGGGGCAAGCTGACTGCAAGCCCACGATGGTTGATCATGTTCGGCGGGCGCGAGGATATCCTTACGACCGATTCCGTCTCAGGATTTCTCGGCGAATTGCCAAAACTGCCGCTCAAAGACGGCCGCGTCGTCTTCTATCCCAAGGCGCATCACATGATGCTGCGCGATCTTGGCGCCCAGGTGCTCTATGACGATATAGTCGCTTGGATCCGGCATCCGGATCAGCGATTACCGTCGCGCACCGAACTCGCACGCTAGCTCGGCAGCCGGCATCGCTGCTGGGCGACGATCACGGGATCGATGTCGATCGCCGCCGCGAACTCCAGCAGCAGCGGCTCGAAGCCCAAGAGATAATCGAGCACCGCGCCAAGACCGTGAGACGTCACTGCGATCTCTTTTAGCTGCCCACCCTCGATACCGGTCAAAGCAAAAAATCGCTGCAGCCGATCGTCTTCAGCAGCAAGAAATGCCAAGGCCTGCAGCGCCAACGTTTCTGGATCGGGTTGAGGTGATTTGGGCGTTTTTAAAAGCATGGTGGCACCCTTTCACAAGCCACAGGCAAATGCCAGTCTGGAGCCTAAGAATCCGGTCAATTCAGAGGCTTGCGATTAGAACGGCCCCCGGCTATGTTCCTACCGTCCCCAACGGCATGCACCCGTAGCTCAGCTGGATAGAGCGTTGCCCTCCGAAGGCAAAGGTCGTACGTTCGAATCGTATCGGGTGCGCCAGCATTGTTTAGGGAGAAATTAAGGATGAGGCTTGCTCAAAAATCATATCCCTTAGTTGATTTTCAGGAGGTTAGCTTTTCTTATAAAGGATCAAAACAAAATATCTTAAAAAATGTCAGCATTGAGTTTATGTCCCACGAGTTTTATTTTTTAACGGGGGATAGCGGGATGGGGAAAACCTCGTTCTTAAAGTTAATTTATAGCGGCCTATTACCTACAAAGGGCAACATCAAAGTCTTTGGCGTTGATACAAAAGACCTTAATATCCACACATTGCCGGCCTTTCGTCAACAAATTGGTATTGTTCAGCAGGATTGTGGGCTTTTTGAACATCTTAATATTCAAGAAAATGTGGCTTTAGCCTTAAAATTGCAAGAAGTTAGCACTAAAAAAGCAAATGCTTATTCTGAAGAATTGCTTGCATGGGTTGGCCTTGGAGATTATTTAAAACGCTTTTCTAAAGAATTATCGGAAGGACAAA
>CAYOYT010000297.1:0-3971 GCA_964408245.1 uncultured Dongia sp.
CCGCGCTACGAATTTGCGCAAACAGACCGCGTAATGAAGGAGCTGGTGCCGCAGGTCATCGCCCTTGCGCATGCCTCGAAGAAAGCGGGCATCGGCTGCACCATCGACGCGGAAGAGGCCGAGCGCCTCGATCTTTCCCTCGATATCATTGATGCCGTGGCGGCCGATCCATCGCTAAAGGATTGGGACGGGCTGGGTCTTGCCATTCAAGCTTATCAGAAACGTTGCTTGCCGCTTATCGACTGGCTGGCCGATTGCGCCAGGCGCAACCGGCGCCGTCTGATGGTCCGCTTGGTAAAGGGCGCCTATTGGGATAGCGAGGTGAAGTGGAGTCAAGAACGAGGCCTGTCCGATTACCCTGTCTTTACGCGCAAGGTTTCGACCGACGTTTCCTATCTCGCCTGCGCGCGGCGACTTCTCGCGGATAGCCAGGCCTTTTATCCGATGTTCGCGACACATAACGCGCATACGCTGTCGGCCGTGATTGAAATGGCTGGCGGTGAAGTAGCTGCGCGCGAGAGACTAGAGTTTCAGCGCCTTCACGGCATGGGCGAGCCACTCTACGACCAAGTGACACCGGCGGATGCTTTGGGCATTCCCTGCCGCGTCTACGCCCCGGTCGGCAGCCACGAAGACTTGCTCGCTTATCTTGTGCGGCGCCTGCTGGAAAACGGCGCCAATACCTCCTTCGTCAATCGCCTCGTCGATGAGAAAGCGCCGCTCGATGCCATTGTCGCCGATCCACTTATTCAAGTACGCCAGCTGAAATCGAAGCGGCATCCAGGCATTCCATTGCCCAGCAATCTCTTTGGGTCAGAGCGCCTGAACTCGGCCGGCATCGATCTCACCGATGCTGAAATAATGCAGAAACTGGCACAAGAGATCACGGCCGCAGCGTCTGTTGCCTCTATTGCCGGACCGATCATCGGCGGCGTCGAGAAGACTGGAAAAGTCGAGCACATTCGTAATCCTGCCAAGATTACCGATATTGTGGGCACGGTGGTGCTGGCGACGCAAGGAGATGTCGATGATGCCATCTCGCGTGCAAGCCGCGCCTTTGCTGATTGGGCAGCGACGCCGGCCACGCTGCGAGCGGCCTGCCTTGAGCGGGCGGCTGACCTGATGGAATCGCGCCGCGCTGAGTTGCTGGCGCTCTGCATCCGCGAAGCGGGCAAGACAATCGGCGACGCCATTGCTGAATTGCGCGAGGCGGTTGATTTTTGCCGATACTATGCGGCCCGCGCGCGTGTTGATTTCGCGGCACCCTTGTCGCTCCCTGGGCCGACGGGCGAGCGCAATCAACTGATGCTGCTGGGTCGCGGAGTCTTTGCTTGTATTTCGCCTTGGAATTTTCCGCTCGCCATCTTCATGGGCCAGGTTAGCGCAGCATTGGTCGCCGGCAATTGCGTTATCGCCAAGCCTGCCGAGCAGACGCCGCTCATTGCTGCTGCCGCCGTGAAGATGCTGCACCAGGCGGGCGTTCCTGCCGATGTGCTTCATCTACTGCCCGGGGACGGTCCCAATGTCGGCGCGCCACTGACGCGCGATCCGCGCATTGCCGGTGTGGCTTTTACCGGTTCCACCGAGACGGCACGGCTTATCAACCGGGTGCTTGCAGCAAAAGATGGGCCGATTGTTCCACTGATCGCCGAGACCGGCGGCCAGAACGTGATGATTGTCGATTCATCCGCATTGCCAGAGCAGGTGGTGCGCGATGTGTTGATCTCCTCCTTCCAGAGCGCTGGCCAGCGGTGCTCAGCACTGCGCGTGCTGTTCGTGCAACAGGATATTGGCGCCAAGCTTGAAACGATGCTCTCCGGCGCCATGGCGGAATTGCGCGTGGGCAATCCATCTCTGTTGAAAACTGATATCGGTCCAGTCATCGATGCCGCCGCGAAATCGGTCCTCGATGCTCATGTCCAGCGCATGGACCGCGAAGGCAAGCTCATCTATCGCACGCAGCTTAACGGCGCTGCGGGAGAGGGACATTTCTTCGCTCCAGCCGCTTATCGCATCGACAATCTCAACCGTCTGCAGTGCGAAGTGTTTGGACCGGTGCTCCATGTCATTCATTACGCCGCTGACAGGCTTGATGAGGTGCTGGCAGCTATCAACGCAACCGGCTATGGACTGACGCTCGGCATCCACAGTCGGATTGACGGCAAGGTGAAGTACATCGCCGAGCGCCTGCGAGTGGGCAACGCTTATGTAAACCGCAACATGATCGGTGCTGTGGTGGGCGTGCAGCCTTTCGGTGGCGAAGGTCTGTCCGGTACGGGTCCTAAGGCCGGCGGTCCGCATTACCTGCACCGCTTTGCGACCGAGCGAACACTGACGATCGACACGACAGCCGCTGGTGGCAATGCGAGCCTACTCAGCTTGAATGAAGAAGAATATCGGGCCTGAAAAAAACTCTCACGTCATGGTTGGCCTTCGCCGCCAATGGCGATAATAAGAAAGTGTCTTAGAAAACCACCTGCGTCACCTGTGCTAGTTCAGCCATCGGAATGTGGCAAGCGATGCGGTGGCCGCTGGCGGATACCTGCTCAGGTGGCGCTGTGTCGTCGCAGATGCTTCCCACTTTGCGCGGGCAGCGCGTGGCGAAGGGACAACCTTTTGGGCGATTCTGCGGGCTCGGTACGTTGCCTTCTAGAATGATGCGCCGCTGTTTCACGTCTGGGTCGGCGATTGGCACCGCCGACATAAGCGCCTCGGTATAGGGGTGGTAAGGCGGTGCAAAGATATCGCCCACCGAGCCATATTCCATGACCTTGCCAAGATACATTACGGCGACATTATCCGCGAGATAGCGCACGACCGACAGATCGTGGCTGATGAAAAGCAGCGTCGAACCCCGCTTCTTCTGGATATCGACAAGAAGGTTGATGATGGCGGCTTGCACCGACACGTCGAGGGCCGAGACCGGCTCGTCGGCAAGGATCAGCTCCGGCTCGCCGGCGAGAGCTCGGGCAATGGCGACGCGCTGCTTCTGACCGCCGGAAAGCTGACGTGACTTTCTGCTGGCGAATTCGAGCGGCAGGTTGACCGTGGTCAGTAATTCGTTGACCTGCTGGCGCGCCGCCTTGCCACTGATCCGCTTCAACTTGGAGATGGCGCGCTCCATCACATAGCCAATCGTATGGCTGGGGTTGAGGGTGCTTTCGGGATTCTGGAACACCATCTGGATCGCGCGCTTGGTGTCACCGGCGCGCTTTTCCACCGGTATACTGCCAATATCTTTGCCAGCGAGTGTCACCTTGCCACCGCTCGCAAGCTCAATACCGGTCAAGACTTTGGCTAATGTCGACTTACCACAACCGGATTCACCCACGATGGCAAGTGTCTCGGATCGCCTAGCATCAATGGTGATGCCATCAACGGCATGCACGTCGTAGCCTGCACCACCAAACATACCAACTGTCTGATGATAGGTCTTCTTTAATTCATCGAGGGCCAGCACTGACTCGTTCTTTGACCTGTCATTGGCATTGGCTGCCGCCGTGCCAGTACCAGCGCGCTCATGCTTAGGCAGTTCCTTCATACGCACGCATTTCACGCGATGCTGGCCGCTACTTCCATAGATATCGGTTGGGATTGGAGTGACAGAGCAGCGTTCCGGTATCGCAGCCGGACAGCGAGGCGCAAAAATGCACCCTTGGGGGCGACTAAGGATTGGTGGCACCTGACCGGGAATGGCCGAGAGCGGTCGCGTGCGCTTGTCGGCATTGAGCGTCGGGATGCAGTTGAGAAGTCCCCGCGTGTAGGGGTGACGTGGATCGCGGAAGACCTCGTCGATCGGACCTTCTTCGACCAGTTCGCCCGCATACATAACGCCGATGCGGTCGCAGATCCGCACGACAGTGCCTAGATTGTGGCTGATGAAGACGATGGCGCTATTATGTTTTTTGCGCAGATGTGACACAAGATCGAGCACAGCTGCTTCCACAGTCACGTCGAGACCTGTTGTGGGC
>CAYOYT010000298.1:0-3967 GCA_964408245.1 uncultured Dongia sp.
GCTCCTGCTGCCAGCCTTGCTTTACTGGCTCTATCTGCGCATTCAGGAAAAGCGCGGGCAGCCGGTCCGAGACGTGCCGGTCTCTTGGCTGGCGGCAAGTGGGGTTTGCCTCGTGATCTTCGTTTTGGTCGCTAGCTGGCTGGCGGGCAGCGAATCGCCCAGCGGAAAATACATTCCACCCGCGGTAGTCGACGGCAAGGTTGTGCCAGGTCATTTCGACGAAAATCCGCCCTCTCGTTAGCCTAGGCCGTTCTGATCTCTCCGATCCTGGCCGATGCAACATGAGGCTTGGATGGGGGGTGCAATTAGCCAGGCGATCTTCTATAAGATCGCCGGAGTTACAAAAGTCCCGCGCCGGGCCTATTTCCGGCGAATCGGGCGGAGGATTCGGGGATGAGTTTGGCGGGAACAGACGCGGTCACGGAGCCGAACGCGCCGCCGTTGCTGCGGCTGGCTGGGATCGTGAAAAGATTCCCGGGCTGTATCGCCAACGACCATGTCGATCTCAATATTGTTTCGGGCGAAATCCACGCCCTGCTCGGTGAAAACGGCGCTGGCAAGTCTACACTGGTTAAGATCATCTATGGGGTGCAGCAGCCGGATGACGGCGTTATCGAGTGGCAAGGTGATCGGTTGAGGATCGCCAGCCCCGCGATGGCGCGTGATCTTGGTATCGGCATGGTGTTTCAGCATTTCTCGCTGTTCGAGGCGCTGACAGTCGCCGACAACATTGCGCTCGGCATCAATGACCGGCAGATGCGCAGGGATCTCGCCACCCGTATCGTCGAAGTATCGGAATCTTACGGCCTGCCGCTCGATCCGACACGCGTGGTGCATGACCTCTCGGTCGGCGAAAGACAGCGAATCGAGATCGTGCGCTGCTTGCTGCAGAAGCCCAAGCTCCTAATCATGGACGAGCCGACTTCGGTGTTGACGCCGCAGGAGGTTGAGAAGCTGTTCGCCACGTTGCGCCGGCTGGCGTCGGAAGACTGCGCTATACTTTATATCAGTCATAAGCTCGATGAGATTCGCACGTTGTGTGAGCGAGCCACTATCATGCGGCTTGGTCGCGTGGTTGCTGAATGCGACCCACGCCGCGAGAGCGCCAAGCATCTCGCGGAATTGATGATCGGTGCTTCACTGAAGGCGCCCATTCACGATCGTCGCGTGGACGAAGCTGCGGTGACCCGGCTCGCGGTTCGTCAGTTGTCCTTGACGTCGGATCAACAATTCGGTGTCGATCTCAAGGACGTCAGCTTCGAGGTTCGGGCCGGCGAAATCCTCGGCATTGGCGGCATTGCCGGTAACGGCCAAAACGAATTGATGGCGGTGCTTTCCGGCGAGGTGTTGAGCGATCGACCGGAAATGATCATGCTTGACGGCGTTGCTGTCGGCCGCATGGGACCGGATGGCCGCCGCGCCGCCGGTGGCAGTTTCGTGCCCGAGGAACGCAACGGCCACGGTGCGGTGCGTGATATGACTCTGGCGGAAAACGCGCTCCTTTCCGGCTATCGCCGCCGCGGGCTGGTGCAGCTCGGTATGGTAGACATGAAGCGGATCGCAGCCTTCGCTGCCGAGGTGATCCGGCATTTCGACGTCCGTACGACGGGGCCGAAGGCGGAAGCGCGGTCACTCTCTGGTGGTAACCTGCAGAAATTCATCGTCGGGCGTGAGATCTTGCAGAATCCAATTGTGCTGGTGGTGGCGCAGCCGACCTGGGGCGTCGATGCCGGTGCCGCCGTAGCTATTCACCAAGCGCTGCTCGATCTTGCGACCACAGGTGCCGCCGTCATCATCATCTCGCAGGATCTCGACGAGATCATGCAGCTCGCCGACCGGATCGCGATTATCGCGCGCGGCCGGCTGTCACCGGCGCTGCCGACGGCTCTGGCGACCATCGAGGAGGTCGGGTTGTTGATGGGTGGCGTGCCGGCAGCACCTGGAGGGGGAGCATCGCATGCGTATTAGCGTGATACCACGCGGCGATAGATCGCGCTTCTGGATATATGCCTCGCCAATTCTCGCCATCATTCTCACGCTCCTCACTGCGGCGGCCGTTTTTGCCATTCTTGGCAAGGAGCCGCTCGAGGCGCTTCGGGTGATGTGGCTCGATCCGCTCTTCGGCAAACGTGGTTTCTCAGAGCTTTTCATCAAGGCATCGCCGTTGATCATGATCGCGGTAGGGCTCTCACTCGGCTTTCGCGCCAATATCTGGAATATCGGTGCTGAAGGCCAATACATCATGGGTGCGATCTTCGCGACCGGTGTTGCGCTGCTCTTCTACAATGTCGAAAGTTTTCCGATCTGGCCGTTGATGATCCCAGCTGGTATCCTTGGGGGCATGTTCTGGGGCGCCATTCCGGCGGTGTTGAAGACGCGCTTCAATGCAAGCGAGATCCTCACCAGCTTGATGCTGACTTATGTCGCCAATCTGGTGCTGTTGTATCTCGTGGTGGGGCCGTGGAAGGATCCGGAGGGATATGGCTTTCCGCAAACACGGCTTTTTACCTCGGCCGCGACCTCGCCGCACCTTATATCAGGTACTCGTATTCATCTCGGTGTCGTCGCGGCCTTCATCGTCGTCGGGCTCGGCTGGTTCTTGTTGTCGAAATCAATGCTGGGATTCAAGTTGAAAGTCGTCGGGCAGGCGCCGCGTGCAGCGGCCTATGCGGGCTTCTCCACGCGTTCGCTCACCTGGCTGTCGATGCTGGTTGGCGGTGGGCTGGCGGGTCTGGCCGGCATGTTTGAAATTTCCGGTCCGATCGGCCAGCTCACGCCCGCTTTATCGACGGGCTATGGCTTCACGGCGATCATCGTCGCCTTCCTGGGGCGACTGCATCCGGTCGGCGTGTTCTTTGGCGGCCTCGTTCTTGCCCTTTCGTATCTTGGCGGGGAAAAAGCACAGATCGCCCTGGGACTGCCGGCGGCAGTAACCAAGATCAATCAGGGCATTCTACTGTTCTATCTATTAGGCTGCGATCTTCTCATCCGCTATCGCCTGCGCATCCATCTGCCCAAGCGGAGCATTGTTTGATGGAACACGCCGTCTTTGTCTCAGTCATCCTATCGATCATTTCGGCGGCGACGCCTTTACTTCTGGCGGCGACCGGCGAACTTGTCACTGAAAGGTCCGGTGTCCTTAACCTTGGGGTTGAAGGCATGATGCTGGTGGGTGCCGTTATCGGCTTTGCGGTCAGCCTCACGACCGGCAGCGCCATTCTCGGCATCATCGCGGCGGCCTTGGGCGGCGCACTGATGGCATTGATTTTCTCGGTACTGACCTTGACATTGCTTGCCAACCAGGTCGCGACAGGGTTAGCGCTCACAATCTTCGGCATCGGTCTTGCCGCCATGATGGGAGCAAGTTTTGTCGGGCAGCCGCTCGAAAAGCTGCCGGCATTATATATTCCGGTCCTGACGGATCTGCCGATCATCGGCCGAATCTTCTTCGGTCAAGATGGGTTGGTTTATTTTTCATTCATCGCCTTGGGTGGGACGATCTGGTTCCTCTTCCATACCCATGCCGGATTGGTGCTACGGGCCGTGGGCGATTCACATGACGCCGCTCATGCGATCGGTTATCCGGTCGTCGCTATACGGTATGGCGCGGCACTTTTCGGTGGCGCGATGAGTGGGTTAGGTGGAGCCTATCTTTCGCTGTCATATACGCCGATGTGGGCGGAAGACATGACCGCCGGCCGCGGCTGGATCGCGTTGGCGTTGGTCGTTTTCGCGACGTGGCGCCCTTTGCGTCTACTATTGGGCGCCTATCTTTTCGGCGGCATCACAATCCTGCAATTTCACGTGCAGACCATGGGCATTGGTCTTCCGGCACAGTTTGTTTCGATGCTGCCCTATCTTGCCACCATCATCGTGCTTGTCGTCATTTCCACCGATCGCACCAAGGTTCGTCTCAATGCACCGGCCTGTCTCGGCCGGTCGTTCCATGTCACGGGCTGAAGTGCCT
>CAYOYT010000299.1:0-1910 GCA_964408245.1 uncultured Dongia sp.
CTGATTCATCCCACAGATAATTGGATCGCACGATCGTCGTATTGCGGCCGGTATTGCCGCCGCCAATCCAGCCTTTTTCTATCACGGCGACATTAGTGATGCCGTGTTCCTTGGCAAGGTAATAGGCCGTCGCTAATCCGTGACCACCGCCCCCGATAACAATGACATCGTATTCAGGTTTCGGCGCGGGGCTGCGCCAGGCTTCCTGCCAGCCTTGATGGTAACCGAGGGCGTTTCGGACCAAGCTAAAAATTGAATAATTCTGCTTCATTGCGATCCCAATTTGGGTTTTCCCCAACAAGCTATGGCGTGCGTGGGGGTAATGTTTCTTTTACTGTCGCGGATGTTGCCAAAGCAATCGCGGCGAATCCCCCAACCGGACGCCATCTAATGTCTCGGTAACGCCGTGGGTCAGGCAAGTCATGACTGAGCATCTAAGATTAACCCTGAGCCTCACGGCGAGGCAGCTATCGTTTGCGCGTAATTATAGGAGATTGCTTCAGAAATGAAGGCGTGCTTTCCAGCTCATAAATTACCAATGTCGTATGTGCGCCATTATTGCCTATAGACGACATGTCGGAAATAAGATATTTTTTTATTTCAAAATTAGCCGAACTAAATCGAGGGGTATGTTGTGTTTGGTGACTTGCCGGTAAAGCTGCCGCAACAGATCGCGTTTCTGCTGGTACCTAATTTCTCGATGATCGCGTTCACCTCGGCTGTCGAGCCTTTACGTTTAGCCAATCGTGTCGCGGGCAAAGAGCTCTATCGCTGGCATCTCTTCTCGGGCGATGGGAAAGCCGTTGCCGCATCGAATGGCATCCACCTGACCCCTGAAGGCCCGGTCGAGCGGGTCATCAGCTACGAGACCATTGTCCTGTGCAGCGGTGTTGACGGTCATCTCTATGAAGACAAAAATGTCTTTGCGCATCTGCGTCGGGCGGAGCGTCAGGGTGCTGATATCGGTGCACTGTGTACCGCGGCGCATATTCTCGCGAAGGCCAACATGCTGAATGGCTATCGCTGCACGATTCACTGGGAAAACTTAGCGAGCTTTGCGGAGAATTTCCCAGATATCGAAACAACATCAGAACTGTTCGAGATTGACCGCAACCGCTTTACCTGCTCAGGCGGTACAGCCGCTCTCGACATGATGCTCAACCTTATCTCTCAGCAGCATGGGCATGAGCTCGCGGCGGCAGTCTCTGAGCAGTTCATCCACGAGCGTATTCGCGACCGCCATGATCACCAACGCATGGCTTTAACCGCGCGCCTCGGAGTGCGGCATCCCAAACTTATCCAGGTTATCCAGCAGATGGAAGCCAATCTAGAAGAGCCGCTTGATCGCGCGGAACTCGCCGATGCCGCGGGACTCTCCAGTCGTCAGATGGAACGCCTGTTCGCCAAATACCTGCATCGTTCGCCTGCGCGTTATTATGTAGAGTTGCGCTTGCACCGGGCGCGCTTATTGTTGCTGCAGACCAATATGTCGGTTATCGACGTCGCTCTTGCTTGCGGTTTCGTATCGGCGTCGCATTTTTCGAAGTGCTATCGTGACTTCTTCGGTAAGACTCCGCGCCGCGAGCGGTCGACACCGAATACCAATCCACGTATGCAGCTCGGCAAAGTGGCAGCCTAGACTTCCAGAGGTGCGCCGCGTTTGATGTCTGGATCTTCGATGCTTTCTGCGTCGATGGTCGGATGGGTTGCGACACCGTTGAGGTAATCGCTGAAGTCATAACGGTCCTGTTCCCGCTCGGCTAGGTTGGGCTCATAGGTTTGCTGTGATGGACGCGATGCATCGTTGATATGCACCTCGTTATTAGGAGCAATCGCATCGGTTCTGCCTTCATCGGCAAAGGCAAGCCCGGCACCGACAAAGAAGCACAGCGCGATTAGAACAAGCGTGG
>CAYOYT010000299.1:1920-3958 GCA_964408245.1 uncultured Dongia sp.
CTCCTAGATAGCTCTCGATAGGCAAACGCTAAGTTTCGATACCGCCAATTTATCTTCTGGGAGTTGGGCTTGTCTGTGATCTGGACCACAGCTTGGGTTTTTACTTAACTATTTGAAATATCGATAGAAGTATCGCTGAAGCGCCGCGTTGTGCGGCGTTAAAGTCTTTAATCGCTGAGGTGTAAGCTCTTTTTCCAGTATTCCAAGGCGCAGGTAACCGAGACGGGGAGGTTTCTATACTTCTCTCGCATCGCTTGCTCAGCAAGCGTTCCGCTGGAAAGATTTTGCCGGATACTGCTTCCCAAGTCATTGCTGCCGGACTTTTGGGAGATGATTTTCTGCTCCAGGGCGTCACAGGGACTGCTGGCGGATTCCAACAATTGCGGCGCCCATATAAAAATGGTCGCTGCTAAGGCCAGCCGAACTAGAAGACGGCGGATCATCCAATCAATCGCCGCGTACGCGACCGAAAGGGGGCTTCGCAAAGAGATGCCTGACCATTGGCTCAAATACCTCGATGGGAGCCGTGTCGTAAGTCGGATCGAAGCTGTTCTGATCGTAGTTTTGGCAGAAGAGGGCGGTCTTCTCAAACATTGGATGGCCGCGATAACGCTCACGCTCGAAGCGGTCCATGCCGAGATGGTGGAAGAAGTAATAGCCCTGGAAGATGCCGTGATGCTTTACCAGCCAGTAATTGTCTTCCGATATATAGGGCCGCAGAATTGAGGCGGCGAGGTCGGAATGGTTTTCCGGTGCCAGTAAATCACCGATATCGTGGATGAGAGCGCAGACCGTTAATTCCTCATCGGCGCCGTCGCGCATGGCTCGCGTCGCCGATTGCAGTGAGTGCTGATAGCGGTCGATTTTATAGCCCATCTTGTCGCCCTCAAGTTTCTTGAGGTTTCCGAGGACGTTGTCAGCGAGGTCGTGATTCAGCTGCTGGTAAATCTGGTCAAGAAACTGATATTCCTCGAAGGTCCCGTCTTCCATGCGGGTGAAGTTGACGGATTCAGATTCCATAGCGGCGCTTCCTCGACATCATTCTGCCAAAGTCACGTTCAGTTTATGCGGCAGAAGCATTTCGGTCTAGTTCTCTCCGGGTTTATCGATGCTCACTGCGCTCCATGACGCTCTTCGACCCCTTGGACTGACACTTCGCGGCGGTTTTGTGCCCGAAAGCGGCGATGCTGTGCCAAATTTGGACTCAGGCAAGCCAGTAGGCGCTGTGTTACTTATCGGCAATGTAGGCGGAGCGGTGTGGCCAACATTTGTAGGCTCAGATGCAGGATCGCGTTTTACCACTCATCCCATGGATAACTGGACACGGGAGGTACTCGATCCGATCGCCACACATTTCGCCGCTACCGTGCTCTATACTTCGGACGGACCACCTTATCATCCGTTTCAGCGCTGGGCGGCACGAGCCGAGCCGGTCCACCTTTCTCCCATACAGATCCTCATTCACCCGACTTTCGGTCTGTGGCATGCCTATCGTGCGGCTCTACTCCTGGCCAGGGATCCTGGTCTCTCGATAAAGCCAACTATCGACTCCTCGCCCTGTGTTAGCTGCGCTTCAAGACCGTGTCTATCAACGTGCCCGGTTGGCGCCTTCTCTGAAAATGGGTTTGATGACCGTGAATGCGCGCGTCACGTGGATAGTCCGGCTGGCCGCGAATGCCGCAATAGTGGTTGCCTCGCTCGCAGGGCATGTCCTGTCGGTCGTGAATATTTCTATCCTCCCGACCAGATGGCTTTTTACATGGAAGCTTTTCTGGCATCGCGACGCTGAGAAACCCTCAGAAAATAGATCAGGAATATGAGGCAATATTCTTAATTTAAAATATTTATCAGCCTGACAGTGGCTAGGTTTCTGATGGTAGGCGACGCATTCCTCACACGTGGTTTTCGCCAGTGGTGCATCGACTGATGATTACGGCTGCCGACAGTATATCGGGTGGATCGGTGTGTTAACGATTACCCGAATCCCCCCGATACTGGCTAAAAATGATGCGCTGTACCCCCAGCTATGGTATTACGC
>CAYOYT010000300.1:0-3952 GCA_964408245.1 uncultured Dongia sp.
ATCAGATGCTGGTGGAAATGGACGGCTTCGATGCCAATGAAGGCATCATCATCATTGCTGCGACCAACCGGCCGGACGTGCTGGATCCAGCGCTGCTGCGCCCCGGTCGTTTCGATCGTCAGATCACCGTTCCGAATCCCGACATCAGTGGGCGTGAGCAGATCTTGAAGGTGCATATGCGGAAAGTCCCGTTAGGTCCAGACGTGGATGCGCGCGTGATCGCTCGTGGCACGCCCGGCTTTTCGGGTGCCGATCTCGCCAATCTTGTCAACGAGGCAGCGCTCATGGCAGCGCGCTTCGGCAAGCGTGTCGTAACCATGGCTGATTTCGAGCATGCAAAGGACCGCGTCATGATGGGTAGCGAGCGGCGCTCGATGGTTATGACCCAGGAGGAAAAGCTGGCGACTGCCTATCATGAGGCCGGTCATGCCATCATCAACCTCGAAATGCCTGAAGCCGATCCGCTGCACAAGGTGACGATCATCCCGCGTGGTCGCGCGCTGGGACTTACCATGTCGCTGCCCGAAAAGGACCGCTACAGCATTTCGAAAACTTGGCTAGAGAGCCGCATCGCAATCTGTTTTGGTGGCCGCATCGCTGAGCGACTGATCTATGGCGAGGAGCACCTCAATTCCGGGGCTTCCAACGATATCCAGCAGGCAACCGAAATGGCGCGCCGCATGGTTACCGAGTTCGGCATGAGTGATAAACTCGGGCCGTTGCGTTATTCGGAAGGTGAGCAGGAAGTATTCCTGGGCTATTCGATGGGACAGCAGCGCAAAAGCATGTCGGATGAGACCACGAAGCTCATCGATCAGGAAGTACGCCGTATCGTAGAGACCGGTGAGAATAAAGCGCGCGAAATCCTGACCCATCACCTGGAAGGTCTTCATGTGGTAGCCAAGGCGCTTGTCGAATTTGAAACACTAAATGGTGAAGAAGTACGCTCGTTGCTGAACGGTGATAAGATCCGTCAGGATACCGGCCAAGGCGGGAGCGCCGCGGCGACAAGCAAGCCGCGGTCTTCTATCCCGACAGGTAATATTGTCCGTCCGGGCTTCGAACCGAAGCCGCAGCCAGGTGCCTGATATTGTGCGGATTTTTTGATATCTATGCTTTTAGGAGCCCCGCCCGTTTGGCGGGGCTTTTGGTATTTCGGGAATGATATGACGGGGACCTATCTCATTCCAACAAGCTTGCTGAATGGTCATGCCGCAAAGCGCGCGGTGACGGCCGGCGTGGCACTTTCCCTGGTCAACGGGCCGGTGGCTTTCGCTGCGGCAGAACTCGTGCAACGTCGCAAAGACGGTTCAGGCGATCGTCGTCCTGTTGTTTTTAAAGATGTGCCAGCTGATCTATTGAAGTCCTTCACCGTTGCCCTCAAGCCTTGGGCCGGGTTTGATATGAAACGTCCGCTGATCATGGGCATCGTGAATGTGACCCCCGACAGTTTCTCGGATGGCGGCGATTATGAGGATCAGGATGTCGCCATTGTGCGCGGGATTGCCTTGGCCGAGGCGGGTGCCGATATCCTGGATATTGGCGGTGAATCAACCCGACCCGGCTCGGCGCCGGTTTCAATGACTGAAGAATTGCGGCGCGTCGTGCCGGTTATTCGCGCTTTAGCCGAACGCGGGCTTTGCGTTTCGGTGGACACACGGCATGCACCGGTCATGTCCGCTGCCGTCGACGCCGGCGCTCGGATCATCAACGACGTCACGGCTCTGACTGGCGATGCGGAGAGCGAGCGGGTGGTTGCTAGATCGGGCGCCGCGATCATCCTGATGCATATGCTGGGGGAACCCCAGACGATGCAGGCCAATCCAGTCTATGCCGATGCGACACTTGATCTGCTTGATTACTTCACTGAACGACTTCAGCGCTTAGCAATCCTCGGGATTGAGCGAGATCGGATTTCGCTCGATCCAGGAATCGGCTTTGGCAAGAAGGATCCACACAACCTTTTGATCCTTAATGAGCTGACTGCTTTTCACGCGTTCGGTTGCCCAATTACGCTCGGTGTGTCGCGTAAGAGCTTTGTTGGCCGGCTTTCTCGAGGTGAAGCGCCCAAGAGCCGGATGGCCGGTTCTGTGGCTATTGCGACCTTGGGGTTAGCCCAAGGTGTTCAGATCCTACGAGTCCACGATGTGCCCGAAACCTTCCAGATGCGCGCTATGATCGAGGCCCTGCGCCGGACCTGACGGGTGCGTTTGCGCCGAGAAAAGGAGGGGGTAGAATGATAGAATCACGACGAACGCCACGATTGGATTGCCAATGACCCGGAAATTATTCGGCACCGATGGGGTGCGCGGCCTTGCTAATGCCGAGCCTATTACCGCCATGACCGCCTTGCGTCTTGCCCTAGCCGCCGGAACGCATTTCACGCGAGGTGCGCACCGGCACCGGGTCATTATCGGCAAGGACACGCGTCTTTCGGGCTACATGTTGGAGACTGCGCTGACCTCTGGCTTTCTCTCGATGGGTATGGACGTGATGCTGCTGGGACCGCTGCCGACGCCAGCAGTTGCGATGCTGACGCGTTCTATGCGAGCCGATCTCGGTGTCATGATCTCAGCCTCACACAACCCTTATGAAGATAATGGCATCAAATTGTTTGGCCCAGATGGCTTCAAGCTATCCGACGACATTGAAACTGAGATCGAAGAGCGTGTGCTCGGCACCGGCTTCGAGCCTGCGCAAGGTCTGGCACCCTCGGCGCAGCTCGGTCGTGCCAAGCGCATCGACGATGCGCAGGGACGCTACATCGAATTCGTGAAATCAAGCTTTCCGAAAGGGTTGAGCCTTGAAGGGCTGCGCGTCGTGGTGGATTGCGCGAATGGCGCTGCCTACAAGGTGGCACCGACTGTCTTGTGGGAGTTGGGTGCCGATGTCGTAGCGATTGCCAATGAGCCCGATGGCACGAACATCAATGCGGGTTGCGGCGCTATTCACACGCAACGCCTCCGTGATCAAGTGAAAGCGAGTAGGGCACATCTTGGCATCGCGCTCGACGGCGATGCCGATCGTGTCATCGTGATCGACGAGGCGGGTCTGGCGATCGATGGCGATCAGCTGATGGCACTCATCGCTGAAAGCTGGCAAAGCGTTGGCCACCTCGGTGGCGGCGGTATCGCGGCAACGGTAATGTCTAATTTAGGTTTGGAACGGCATCTGGCTCGGCTTGGCCTCAAACTACATCGGACCGCGGTGGGCGATCGGTATGTCGTCGAGGCCATGCGGCGCCTCAATCTCAATATCGGCGGTGAACAATCAGGTCATATCATCCTCAGTGACTTCGCAACTACTGGCGACGGGCTGATTGCTGCTCTGCAGGTCCTTGCTGTCCTGATCCGAGCCGATCGACCGGCCAGTGAAGCCGGACGCGTTTTCGAGCCTTTGCCACAATTGCTGAAGAATGTGCGTTACCAGCCGGGTCGCACACCTCCGCTAGAGCAAGCGAAGGTAAAGGATGCGATCGCAGCGGGTGAGGCTGCGCTTAACGGCAGCGGTCGGCTGGTAATCCGCAAATCTGGTACCGAACCGCTCATCCGCGTGATGGCCGAGGGCGAAGACCAAAAACTTATCGCCCGTGTGGTTGATGACATCGTCGGTGCTGTTGAGGTGGCGGCTAAATAGAGAATGAAGCCTTTTCTATAAAAGGGAGAAGCATGTCGAACCGTTTGCTGCACACGATGATTCGGGTCATGGATCTGGATCGATCGATTGATTTCTACACGCGCCATCTTGGCATGAAGCTCCTACGTCGCAAGGACTATCCGTCGGGTGAATTCACGCTGGCTTTCGTCGGTTATGGTAATGAGAACGATAACAGCGTGATTGAGCTCACCCATAATTGGGGGCGCAAGGAGCCTTATGAAATCGGAACTGCCTTCGGCCATCTCGCCGTGGGCGTCGAGGATATCTATGGAACTTGCGACAAGCTCGCCAAGGA
>CAYOYT010000301.1:0-3938 GCA_964408245.1 uncultured Dongia sp.
CCACACGGGTAAAGCTCGTCACCATGATTAGAATGCCCGGCGCCAGCGATAGCACCGTCATCAGGGCGAGTAATTGAATGATGCGGCCCGTGGTGCCGCCGTTCAGATTGCCGCCGAGATCCAGGTTAAGGCTCTGTGCCAGTGCGGGATAGGCGCTCAGCGCGACGACGAAAAGACTCAATAGAACAGAACACCAGATTGTCGTGATGCACCAGAATTTTCGTGGCCGCGCCAGCATCGTGTTGTGGCTCATGACTCGTGATTTTCCTGCGGATGAGGCTCGGCGATCGGGCGAAGTGAAGGTGGATCCTGGCGAGCGATTTCGCGAGCCTCGGCGACCCTAGATGGCGTCGGCCTTGTCATTTCCTGTTTGAAGATCGCCCGCTCGATGCCGCGTTCGACCACTAGATCACCTTCTGACCCTAACAGCAGCAGATGCTCGGTCTGATCGCGCCGGATAAGAATGAGGCGATGACGTGGACCGAGCGGTGTGGTTTCGATAATTTGTACACGCCGGCGATTGTCACCGCGTAAAGCCCCGCCAAATCCAAAGCGACGCAGGACCCAAGCGAGGATGGCAATGAGGCCCAAGACCAGCAGCAGCGCTAGAGCAAAATGTAGATAGGTTTCATAAGCCATCACGGATTCCGCATCAGCCTCAATGAAAGTCAGTTAGGGTCATTTGTGGCCGGCCGGTGAACTCGGCACTTTGCTTGACGGGGTGCTATAGGCAAACTTCGCGCGCAGTCGGCGATCAGCCTGTTGCAGATCAAGTGAAATATCGACATTCCGTCGTCGCAGGGTGTAGTCCAGTCCGTCAAGTTCAGACATCAGCGTCTCGAGAGCAGGGCGCAAGGGGCGAGCTCTTTCCGCAGGTAGTGATGCGATGGCATCGCACAGCACGGCGATTCGCATCGCCAGTAGATCTAGCTCGATCAATTGCCCAGTATTGGACATTACCTTTGTCTCATTGATCATAACTGCTAACTCGGCAATTGCGGTGGCAAGGTCTTCATGTTCGGGCAGAGAAGGAGCATGGCTCATAGCGTCTCGTCCTGGGATTGGCCGTTAGCGCGGTAAATATAACTGAGAATCTCGGCAACAGCCGCGATCGCGTCGACGGGAATTTCTGCTTCAAGTTCGACAGCAGCCAGCAATTCAACGAGGTCTGGATCCTCGCGCACCGGCACGCCATTGGCAAAGGCAATCTCAAGAATTTGCTCGGCGACGCCGCCTCGACCAGTCGCCACAACCCTCGGTCCACGCCGATCACCAGTGGATTGATTCTTCGTTTTGGGCTTTTGCTCGAGAGCAACAGCGATTGGCACACGCTCCTTTGGCTTTAGCCATCGGGGGCGGCGGGGGCCGATCTCATCCTCGTCGCTCGCACCCATCCTCGCTCCATCAGGGTCATTGTACAGATCCCTTTAGACAACCAGCTATACTATGATGAGTGTTGCTTAACGATACCTTAACTGCTCTGCAATGTGGTGCTGAATCAGTACCTTCGGCAACGAGCATCGCGGATGCGTGAGATAGGCCTAATTTGCCGAGGTTTTTCACGGCATTTTAGATAATTTAACGGGATGTTAAGGCCTGGGATCGAAAGTGCTGAGGAAGGTTGTTTCTGGTGCTGCGCGAAATATAGCAGAGACAAAATGTTCGGGAGCGGAGCGGAGCGGATGGATTTTACCAACATCCCATTATTTGAGCGGCTCACTGAGCGTATGAATTGGCTCGGGCAGCGGACACGCGTACTCGCTCAGAACATTGCCAATGCGGATACACCGAGTTATCAACCCAAGGATCTAAAGCCGCTCGCTTTCGATGCCGAGATGCGCAAGCTGCAGCCGGTTGAACCTGCCCGAACGGACAATAAGCATTTAGTGGGTACGGTCGCACCGGCTGGCGAATTCGATCCGAAGAAGTCAAAGAAGACCTATGAAAGCGCGCCGGTCGGTAATTCAGTGGTGATCGAAGAGCAAATGATGAAAGTCTCTGACACCCAGATGAATTACAACATGGTCGTCAATCTGTACCGCAAGCATATCGATTTGTTTAAGACGGCGATTGGACGCGGCGGCATCTGAGCCAGCCGCCTAGGAGCTTGAAATGGAACTCTTTGACTCGATGTACATCTCTGCCTCTGGCATGCGTGTGCAGGGTGAGAGGCTACGTGTCATCGCCGAAAATCTTGCCAATGTGGACTCTGTCGGCGAAACGCCAGGGGCTGATCCTTATAGGCGTAAGACAATCTCGTTCCGCAATCAGCTCGACCGTGAAATGGGTGTCGATCTGGTTCGTGTCGCGAAGGTCGGGCAAGACGAGAGCGATTTTAAGAAGAAATATGATCCAGGCAATCCAGCAGCAGATTCGTCAGGTTATGTAAGCTTACCAAACGTCAATGCGCTTGTCGAAATGACCGACATGCGTGAAGCGCAGCGTTCCTACGAAGCGAATCTCAAGGTTATCGAAACCTCGCGCAACATGTTGTCGCGCACCATCGATGTGCTGCGATAAAGTCATCGGGAGCGAACCTCATGGCAGACTCAACTATCAATGCAGCTCTCAATGCCTACCACAATGCCGCGAAGGCGTTGGGCACCGGCGGAATGGAAGAGCGAAACACTGATGGCCCCAGTTTTAGTGAATTGCTGCAGAACATCAAGGCCGACGCGGTCCAGACCGGCAAGAACGACGAAAAACAGAGCATGCTGGCAGCGGCGGGTCAGGCTAATGTGACAGATGTGGTGACGGCGGTTTCCGCCGCGGAGGTGACGTTGCAGGCCGTGACGGCAGTGCGCGATCGCGTTATCTCTGCCTATCAGGAAATAATGCGCATGCCGATATGATCCGGCCGGATTGGCCTATTTCGTGATAAAATTTTGCCATGGATGAGGCTGCACTTCTCGAGATCGCACGCGATGCAGTAATCGTGACGCTCAAAGTAGGCGCGCCGATTATGCTGATCTCGCTCGTGATTGGGCTTATTATTTCATTGTTTCAGGCGCTGACCCAGATCCAGGAGGCGACCTTAACCTTCGTGCCAAAGGTGATCGTCGTCTTTATTTCATTATTGTTGTTGGCGCCTTTCATGCTCCATGCATTGGGAGATTTCTTCGAGCAGATCATGGCACGGACGACCAGTTGAGGCGCTGACGATGTCAATTGAAGCCTTTCTGACCGGGTCGATTTTTCAATTCCTGATAATATTCGCTCGTATCGGAGCCGCGATTTCACTTATTCCCGGTTTCGGCGAGAGCTATGTCGCCATGCGATCACGTCTCGCTTTTGGGCTGCTGATGTCGTTCGTCCTGATGCCCATAGTAAAGGATATGATTCCGGCCCTGCCGCCGGAGCCGATTGCCATGGCTTTGCTTGTTATCAGTGAAGTTGTCATTGGTCTGTTCTTCGGTCTGATTTGCCGAATCATTCTCATGGCGGCCCTCTCGGCAGGCATGGTTATCGCCTTGCAGATCGGTATCGCCAATGCTTTCTCTAACGATCCGACAACAGCCCAGCAGGGTGCGGTCACCGGTAATTTCTTGGTGGCAGTTGGGGTTGTATTGATTTTTGCAACAGACCTTGACCATCAGACTCTGCGTGCTCTGGTCGGTACATATGGCGTCTTCCACCCTGGCGATGTGCCGCAACTGCAAGATGTCGCCAACATGGTCGCCCGCGTTTCGGCCGATTCTTTCGTGCTGGCTTTGCAGATGTCGGCACCGTTTTTGGTTTACGGCGTCATCCTTATGGTCGGCATGGGGTTGCTGGCGCGCCTGATGCCGACTCTGCAAGTATTTTTCGTGGTCATGCCGCTACAACTGTTCTTGGGTTTTGGGTTGCTGGCGGTCACGATTTCGGCGGCGATGATCTGGTTTTTGGAAGTCTACCGCAATCATCTTGCCGGTTTCCTTGAGTAGGCGAGGCGATGTCTG
>CAYOYT010000302.1:0-2378 GCA_964408245.1 uncultured Dongia sp.
GCGTTGTCCCAGTATTGCGAAATGCTCTAGGCTCTCGAAGTAGGCGCCGGTCAAGGCTTCCAGTGGGGCGCCCTTGCCCATGCCGCTCGTGATTTCAATGTCGTCTTGCCATAGATCGACGAAAGCGGCGCTGACCTCGCCGTCGACCACAGAGACGTGAGCAGAAAGATTTTGTCGGTCGATAGCAGCGACGACTTTTGTCAAAGCTACCTCGATTTCCTGACTGCGAAAGCCCGAATCCTGGCGCATTGCGACCTCAAAAAAATGGCCAGCATCATTGATGCTAGCCAATTCTTAAACTGAGTTTGTGTAAGAGATTTTACTTTACGGCGAGCATATCGGCTTCGCGGCGGGTCAGCGCGTAGCTGTCAACAGCGTTCTTCTGCTCCTTCATATCGCGGTCAGTAATACCGCGCGGAAAGAAGCCATCAAACGGTTGCATATAACGTACTCCATCGGCGCCCATCGTATTTCTCCTCTTAATAAAAGTCGGTTGCTTGGTAAAATGCTAGAGTTTGCGTGGTCCGCTTTGCTCAAAGCTTGAAGCTCACGAGAGGTGAGTGACTTTTTGGCAGTGGCGCTACGAACTAAATAGGCGATAACAGCCATATTTGCGTTTTGACTTTGGCAAAAAGACCTAGGTAATCAAACGAATTTTTCTTAATCGCCTTAAGCATGGCTTAATAGAAAGCATTTCGACTGTGTTTAGCTTAGCCGGATGCTTCGAAGATATTATTCATTCGCGCGCAATAGCGGCATCCTCGATAAAAAAATTTTAATGTCGCAACTCTTTTCTGATGAGCCGCGTCCCTAGATCACCATCACCTAAAAATGAGGATTGATTATGAAACAATCTCGTATGCAGTTGGAGGGCGCGTTGACAGAAAAATTAGACCTCTTGGGAGATGAAACTTACCACCGCTTCTACTCAGGTTATGTTGGCGCTGAACAACGAGTGACATCGGCGGCGATTGACGTCCCAGCCAGTGTAGCGGTGATGATGGAAACGATACCATTTACGGCGGCGTGTCTGCCGATGTGATAAATAGCGGTGCCGGCGATGACTTCATTGCTGGCTACGGCAACCATGACATCTTAACTGGCGGTGCGGGTAGAGATGTGTTTGCATACGGGGGCGGTGCAGATACGATTGCTCTTGCTGATATCATTACCGATTTTCAAGATGGTATCGATAAAATTGGCCTTGATAGACTGAAATTTTCGGACCTCACCATTTTCAATGTCGGTCAGAATTGCGTGATCTCAGTCACAGAGACCCATGAATTTCTCGTTGTGGTCAATAATGCTGCTGGGCTTATCGACGCGAACGACTTCGTGAATGTGGATACATCATTCTAAACTTGTGCTCTTTCCTGTTGAGCCATGACCTGAAACTGCACCGCTCAATAAGAATTTGGGCGGTGTATTTTCATTGATGCATTCACGATCCCGTGGGAACTTATTTTGATCAAGAATCACATATCAACTACCCCAGTAACATCAAGGCGATTTAATATTGTGAAAGAAGCGCCGATAAAAAGGGCGTTTTTATATCGCAACAGATTCCTGTTGCGCGATTTAGGGCTGGCACAACATCGTCAATCCCGATGCCACACTAAAGAATCTGTTCTTAGGTGATATTATTGGGCAAGTTATATGCGAGGTTATAATCTTACCTCTCCGAATTAAGCAGTCACTCGATGACTGCATCCGGTGTTCGGACTGCCTCTCCTGTAATGAAAGTTCGGAGCTTTCGCCTTAATCGTATCTAGCTCCTTGACGGGTTCATAAAGATCGGCGTCTGTGAATATAAATCCATCCTCACGTGAAACTATGCTGGCAAGGGGGATGCGCTGACCTCACAAATTCCTCATAAAAGAACACGAAAAGCCAGTCTCAAGGACAGTTGCTTATTTTTCCGATACAAGTGCTTAAAATGATCATAAAAATCTGTGCTTTATATTTAGTCGATCCAAATGCGCTATATTTACTGTAACCAACTGCGTGGACTTGGCGTCGAACCCTTACTCTTCGAACCTTTTATAAAAATGAGGTAAAGAGTCTTAAGGGAGGAAAAATTGAAACTTCAACTTAGGTATATCTTACGAAGTACATTGGTCTTGGTATGTGGGTTAGTACTGACAGCTCCGGTATTAGCGCAGCAACAATCAGACAACGGTCGGGGCTCTTCTGTAAGTAGTGGACCTGATCACGGTGGTCGTTCAGGCCCTGACGACATCCGGGATGCTGATAACGGTTCGACAGTAAAACCACCACCTACGGCCCCAAAGGGATGTGGCCCGCTTGGGATATCTTGCAATCAAGATGGTGGCAAAGGGTCAAATACCGATCCTTCCTCGCCTCACCATCCCCCTCAA
>CAYOYT010000302.1:2388-3921 GCA_964408245.1 uncultured Dongia sp.
CACAACAAGAGCCGTCAGAGCCGGAGCCGCAGTCACCCCCTCCTGCACCGCCGAAGCCGCCAACACCGCCGAAGCCATCTGAGCCGGAAGGTATCCCGACAGATAAACCTTGCAATTTTTGCAACCCAGATTTTTAGATACGCCGAATCTAATCATTTGTGTTGAAGGGCGGTGAGCATCATTTGTTCACCGCCTTCTATATTTAGGAAGTTGAAGTAGAGCAGCGGGCTCCTCATCAAGATTATCAACGAAATGCGTGATGTCTTTTAGGCTCACTATTTTTTTAGTCAGAAAGAAACTAAAGCGCCTGCTGGCGGATGCCACGCTGGATGCATCGGCGCTCCGAGAACTTCTGGCAAAAAATGGTAATGTCCACTGCCAAGCGCGAGGCTATCGCTTTTCTGAGGGGTAGGTTTCAGATGAGCGAGCGCCGGGCCGCCGACCGCAAGATAATTTGCTATTGCTACCGGCAACCACTGCAACAAGCACTGCGGGCAAGGTTGCGGGAACTGGCAAATGAGCGCAGTCGCTTCGGCTATCTGCGCCTGTTCATCCTGCTGCGCCAGGAAGGTGAGGTATCCGGGATCAACTCGCCTCTATCGCGAAGAGGGCCTGACCGTGCGCAAGCGTCGCGCCAGACGGAGTGCGATCGGCGTTAGGGCGCCGATTCTGTTGGAGGCGAAGGTCAATGCCCGGTGGTTACTAGATTTCGTATATGACCAGATAGCGGGTGGCCGCCGCTTCCGCATCTTCAACGTGGTCGATGACGTGACTTGGGAGTGCCTGGCCGCCATCCTGAAAGCGGCAGCGGGCCCTGATGCTGCGCGCACTGAATGCTCCGCGCCAGAGCCTCTTGCTACCACCGCGCCACAAGGCGTATCAAACGGCGAGACTCTAAAAGCCACTGGATGATGCTTCAGTGGCAGGTCACTAGTGCTCGGCCTGAAAATAGCTGGATCTAAAAAGGTCGTCTTGTTTGTGACGCTGGAATACGAAAGTGCTGTCGCCAACGTTGTCGTGTGGCCGTCGGTGTTTGAGAAGCAGCGCAGGGTGCTATTGGGCAGCGCCATGATGGGTGTTAAGGGGCGCATCCAGCGTGAAGGTGAGGTGGTACACCTCGTGGCGCATTCTCTCACCGATTTATCCGCCTCGCTTGCCAGCATAGGTTCACGCGACGATGGATTTAGACTACCGCACACGGTCGGGGCGATGAAGCACGCTCGGGCGGTAGCTACGACTCTCGGTAAGCAGTGTTCCGGCGCCCTCATTGAATGGCCCGTGGCGATAGTCGACAAGAGGAGCCGTTGGCGCGGTGGATTTGAGACTGCGCTTAAGCAAATGCTTAAGGACAGTTCAGTGGCGGTGAAGTTCTGGTTGGGCCTGTGCATAGGCGTCGCTGGAGTGCCGGAGAGAAGTCGGCGCTGGTCGAGAAGTCTGCGCCCTAATGCCAGCGTGTCGGAAATCGTCCGCCGCCACGGCGTGAGCAGATCGCTGTTTTACAAGTGGCGCCGGGAGGCGCTTGGTGTTGAGGCT
>CAYOYT010000303.1:0-3909 GCA_964408245.1 uncultured Dongia sp.
CTCAAGCGCCATGGGACGTTCCCCAATAAATGAAGGCTCGAGGCTCGTTTTCTCCCGACATGCCATAAGTTTCTTGCTTGGGTGGGGATAATCTATCGCGAAACTGCGTAATCTGTAAAATACCTGAATGGCCGCTATTTTCTGATTTAATTTTGACGGGCAGCAAAAATCTATCCAGCTTGGTAGAAACAAACTGTTTTATTGTTTTGGAGTAAAAATCTGAATGCCACGGTGTTGGTGCGTTGCCTGAGTAAAACACGGGAACATCGGCATTCTGGCAGATTGAAAATATCTTTCTGCGAGATTGAGAAATCTCGGCGCTTTTCCATATTTGCTCCAAAGTTGGTCCAAACCCATACTTATCCAAATGAAATAAACGCGCCGGCACTTCAGATGCCCAGAGGCAGCGAAACTCATAGTCTCTAGAATCCGCGAGGAATAGGTTGTCTCTTAGATGGTTTTCTAGATGAGAGCGATTTTATGTTCACCTTCACTCCGTAAAAGGAGCGGTTTGAAATTAATGAAGCGCCGAAGGTATCGTCGCTAAATTTTGAAGAATAAAGCCGGTCTTAGTGCTAAGGCCAGCTTCATCTTTTTGGCGCATCAATTGGGTAAACACGTCAATTTTAGCCTGGCATGCGCGATTGATCCCTACAGCCCGCGCACGACATGCAGAAAGCTTTCGACTTCCTGCCGCAGAATAGCACCGTTCCTGGCGAGCTCCGCTGCTGCGGTCAGCACTTGTTGCGAGGCCTGGCTGGTCTGTTGTGAAGCTTCGGTAACGCCGCCGATATTTGCCGAGATCTCGCCGGTTCCGGTTGCCGCTTGCTGAACGTTGCGCGAAATTTCCGCTGTCGCGGCGCGCTGTTGCTCGACTGCCGCAGAAATCGCCGTGGTGATCTCGTTCACGTGGCCGATCACGGAGGTGATACCCCCCAGAGCTTCGGCCGAGCTTTGGCTTGATTCCTGGATCGCCTTGATCTGATCGCCGATCTCGTCCGTGGCCTTGGCCGTCTGCATGGCAAGATTCTTCACTTCCGATGCCACCACAGCAAAGCCCTTTCCGGCCTCACCAGCACGCGCTGCTTCGATCGTGGCATTGAGGGCAAGGAGATTGGTCTGACTGGCGATGGCGTTGATCAGCGTCACCACGTCGCCGATCTTCTCGGCGGCGTCGGCAAGGGCGCGCACTTTATCGTTGGTAGTGTTTGCTTGCACCACCGCATCGCCGACGATCCGGTTCGATTGCGTGACTTGATTGCCGATTTCCGAAATCGACGCAGAAAGCTCTTCCGTCGCCGAGGCGACGGTCTGAACATTCTGCGTCATTTCCTCGGTCGCCGCGGCAACGACCTGCGATTGGTTCGCTGTTTCCTCGGCCGTTGCAGACATCGACTGGGCGGTAGATTGCAGTTGTGTCGCTGCAGAACTCACGCCGTCGACCACGACGCCGATGGCCCTGTCGAAGTCGCTCACCGCTGTTTCCATGCGATGGCCGCGCTCGATCTGGCGTTCCTGTTCCAGCGATTGCTGGCGCGCTAAGTCGCGGCCTTCGATCAGTTTGTCGCGAAACTGCTCTGTCGCGTGTGCCATATCGCCCAACTCGTCTTTGCGCGATGCAGCAGGTATGGAAACGTCGTACTCGCCCTTCGCCATCACACGCATGATATCCGTGAGGGCTGCCAGTGGTCGCGTGATCGACCGTGCGCTAAAGAAGCCCACCAGCCCGGCAACGATCAGCGCCGCCAGCCCGACACCCATGATGACGTTGCGGGTCTCGGCGACGGGGGCAAAAATCTCATCTGCATCGACTTCGCCAATGATTGCCCAAGTCACACCTTCAAACTTGAGCGGTTTATAGGCCGAGACGACCTCGATGCCGCGATAATCCTCGCCCAGCGCCACGCCATTCTCGCCTTTGAGCGCCGCCGTGACGGTTGCGGTCTTCACCTCCTGCTTCAGAATCGATGTCTCGCCTGGCTTCAAGAAACGGGAATCGCTGCGCATCTTCTCATCGATACCGACGATATAGGTTTCGCCACTTTCACCCATGCCCTCGGCACGCTGCATCACATTGTTGATACGGCCGATGGGCATCTGAAAGATAAGTGACCCAACATTCTGCGAACCACGCATGATGCGTGTGCCGATAAAACTACCGGCCGCACCGTTGCTGGGCGCATAGACTTCGAAATCGACAAAGGCGACGGCGTTGGTGAAGTTAGCGTCGTTGAGCTGACGCCAGACGTGGGCGAGGCCCGAATCCTTCCACTTACCGTTGCCAAGATTGGTCCCGAAATCCGGTTCCTTGGTATAGGAATAGACGAGGTCACCGTCGGGCGTCACAAGGAAGATGTCGTAATAGCCGCGGGCCTCGGCATAGGCTCGAAGCCAGGGATGATAGCTCGCATGCATGCGGCTGTAATCAGACCCGTCACCGGCATCGTCGAGATCCCAGAGCTTTCCTTTATGAGCATTGTCGTCAACATAGAGTTTACGCGCGGTCGCTTCCCCGCCCAGGATGGGAAAGGTGCGCGCGAAATCCACCATCGCCTGTTGTGTGTTACTGTCGGTGCCCAGTAGTTTGAGATCCTCAGTGATCGCACCCAGATAATCTGAGAGGGCGGCGGCCCTGGCATCGACAAGGGCCAGGAGTTTGTCTTCGGCCGAGCGGTGTAGCGCGCTTTGCGCGGATATGATGGCGATCACCCCCAAAGTAACAATCGACGCAGCAACAAGCCCCGTAACGGCGACAGGCATCTTGGTGGCGAGTTTCATGATCCACGTTTCCCACAGAGAGGTGCGGCCTTGCGAGCGGTGCGACCACATGAGTGATTGTGCCGCATGGTAGCCAACGTATTAATATTCGGAGAAAATGCTTAATTTTATGCAAACCCGGCCTAGTTGTAATTATTTAATGTCACAGCAAAATTTTCTATTTTCGGTATTACCTCCGACTTCTGTTTGTCGCCTGCGAGTAAACAATGAGGTAATGCAGGCGCATATTGTTCGCGCGTCTGTCGGGTACTAACTTTTGATCAAACCGTTCCTCCAACATGAAAAAGGTCGTCTCATGACCCCACGGCAAACCCAGCGCATCATCACCGGCACTGATGCCGACGATGGCGACGGCGTGAAGATGAAGCGACTTTTCCCGGTCCAGGGTATTACGCAGATCGATCCGTTCTTGTTGTTCGACGAGTTCGGCGCCGATGATCCCAAGGCCTATATCGGCGGCTTTCCAGATCATCCGCATCGCGGGTTTGAGACCGTGACTTATATGCTGGCGGGACGCATGCGCCATGTCGACAGCCGCGGCAATAGTGGGCTTCTAACCGCCGGTGGCGCGCAATGGATGACAGCGGGTCGTGGCCTCATTCATTCCGAAATGCCGGAACAAAGCGATGGTCTGATGCGGGGTTTCCAGATCTGGATCAACCTGCCGGCGGCGGAAAAGATGGCGTCGCCACGTTACCAGGATTACGGCCCCGATCAGATTCCCGAAACCACACTCGACAACGGGATTGTGGTGAAGGTGATCGCCGGGAGCAGCAATGGTGTTACCGGCCCAGTGACCGGTGTTTCGCGCCAGCCGCTTCTGGTCGATGCAACCATTCCCGCGGGTGTCGCCTGGCGGCGAAAGGTCGATTCCGGCGCCACAGTATTGGTCCATGTCTTTGAAGGCACAGCAGAGATCGGCGGTAGGTTGCTTGGGAAAACCCAGATGGCGGTGCTGGGGCCAGGGGAGGCGATCGAGGTGGCGGCCGGCAAGGATGGCGCGCGCGTGCTTATCCTTGCTGCGCAGCCGATCGGCGAATCTGTCGTCCGCCACGGCCCGTTCGTGATGAACACCCGCGCGGAAATCGAGCAGGCCTTCGCCGATTATCAAGCCGGTCGGTTAGCCTGATC
>CAYOYT010000304.1:0-3899 GCA_964408245.1 uncultured Dongia sp.
TGCTCTGCGTGAACATGCAGACCTCGTTCATGCACCCACCCTTCGGCTTCGCGCTCTTCTATCTACGCAGCATCGCCTCCAAGGACATTAAGACGAGTGAGATTTATTGGGGCGCTCTACCGTGGCTCGGCCTGCAATTACTGCTCGTCATCATCGTCATTCTGTGGCCGCAATCGGTCACTTATTGGCTGGATGCGCCGGTCAATGTCGATCTCGACAAAATCCAGATCGATATTCCGAGCGTAGAGGAGCCGGAAGATTACAACAGCGACGCGCCGATCGAAATTCCAGCACCAGAGTGACGGGCAAAGAAAAACCGCCGGCCTTGTTGAGAGGCCGGCGGCTTTCACCCTCGTCTATCGTCATCCCCGAACTTAACCCCGGGATGACGATATAACCACCTTGATTACGACTTCTTCGACGACATACGGTAGACAAAGTTGTCAAAATTATTTTCCGCGACACGGAACCACAGATATTGTTCCTCGCGGAACGGCTTCCAGTTATCATAGACCTTCTTGAAGGCCGCGTTGGCCGCTGCCGTCTCGTCATAGAGCTTGAAGGCCGCAGTATATCCCGCTTCCATGATTTCTTTCGGATAAGGCTTTAGCTTCGTCCCGTTGGCGACGATCCGCTTCAGCGCCGTAGGGTTGAGGGAATCGTATTTCGCCATCGTCTCGACATTGGCGCGCGCCGCAGCGCTCATCAAGATCGACTGATAATTCTTCGGCAGTTCCGCCCATTTCTGCTGATTGATATAGGCGCTAAGCTGCGGGCCGCCTTCCCACCAACCGGGATAATAGTAAAACGGCGCCACTTTGTAGAAGCCGAGCTTCTCGTCGTCGTAGGGACCGACCCATTCGGCGGCATCGATTGTGCCTTTTTCAAGTGCCGGGTAGATATCGCCACCGGCGATCTGCTGCGGCACCGCGCCAAGGGAAGCCATCACCTTGCCCGCCATGCCGGCAATCCGCATCTTCACGCCACTGAGATCGGCCAGCGACTTGATCTCCTTACGAAACCAACCGCCCATCTGCACGCCGGTATTACCAGCAGGCAGTGAGATGACGTTGTAGCCGTTGAAAAACTCGGCCATCACTTCTCGACCGCCACCGTAATACCACCAAGCATTCTGCTGTCGCGCATTGAGACCGAACGGAACGGCAGTATCGAAGGCAAAGGTCGGGTCTTTGCCGACGTAATAATAGCTACAGGTATGCGCCATTTCGACCGTGCCGGCCTGAACGGCATCGAGTGCTTGGAGCCCGGGGACGATCTCGCCTGCGGCGTGGACCTGGATTTGAAACTTGCCGTCAGTTGCCTCGGCGACCGATTTCGACACGATTTCGGCCGCGCCAAAGATCGTGTCGAGGCTTTTCGGGAAGCTTGACGTCAGGCGCCATTTGATTTCGGGGGCGCTCTGCGCGATAGCAGGCGCCGCCACTGCACTGGCAGCAAGACCTACGCCGCCGAGACCGGCACCTGTTAGAAATTTGCGACGAAGCATGAGGGTATCCTCCCTATGTTTAAGATTATTGCCGGGATCGTCGTTGCATTGCGGGATCCGGATTATCAAATCGGCTTCTAAGCGGGCGCCAACCCCTGCCGCAGAGACAAAGCGAGGTATTGCAGCCGCTTGGCACGCCGCCGGGCACACAATGTGACGATTCCAGAACAATGCGCAAGTAGTCCAAAAGGAGGGACAGGCTCGACGAGGGGCTTGATCAGCAAACGCTAACAGCTATGAATCGAATAGTAGGGGCCGAAGGAGCCGATTAGACGGGGATGCTGGAATGACTAGAAAAGTGATGGTTGCGGCAGCACAGTTTGCCTGTTCGCCGAACCGCAGCAAGAATGTGGACAGGGCCGAGGCGCTTGTGCGCCAGGCTGCCAAGCTGGGCGCCCAGATCGTACAATTGCAGGCCCTGTTCGAGACGCCCTATTTCTGCAAGGACCAACTAGCTCAGCTGTTCGACCTTGCTCAGCCGACGGAAGATCATCCGACAATAGCCCGCATGCAGGACCTCGCACGCGAGCTTGAGGTTGTCCTGCCGATTTCATTCTTCGAAACCGCCAACAACGCTTACTACAGTTCTCTAGCAATCATCGATGCTGATGGCGAGATGTTGGGTGTTTACCGCAAATCCCACATCCCGGACGGCATCGGCTATCAGGAGAAGTTCTATTTCAGCCCCGGCGATACCGGATTTAAGGTGTGGGATACCGCCTATGCGCGGATCGGCTGTGGCATTTGCTGGGATCAATGGTTTCCCGAATGTGCTCGCGCCATGTCCTTGATGGGGGCTGAGATTTTGCTCTTCCCGACCGCCATTGGCAATGAGCCAAACGACCCAGATTACAACAGTGTTGATCACTGGCAGCGCACCATGCAGGGGCATGCTGCTGCCAACATGATCCCAGTTGTCGCCGCCAATCGTATTGGCCACGAAGATGGCGCCACCTGTTCGCTGAACTTCTTCGGCCATTCGTTCATCGCCGGGGCGCGTGGCGAACTGATCGCCTCCGCTAACGACGAGGAGGCTCTTCTGACAGCTGATTTCGACTTCGAGTCGCTTCGCCGGCAACGTGCCGGCTGGGGATTGTTTCGGGACCGCCGCCCGGATCTTTACACAGTTTTGATGACCCTAGACGGCCAGAACTGGAGTGAATGAACCTGGAGAAGCGTTGTTGCGTCTAAACTAAAGGCGCCTCGGGCGGCATTTGTTGACAAGACCACCCGACAGGGTGCGAAAATGGTGTAAATAAAGTTAACAAACTAAATTAACGAATCGCATAGAATCCCGTCCGGGCATCCAGCTTGGCGAATTCACGATATCAACAATAAACAGGAGGCCATGTTGCAAAATACGAGATTGATTGGAATCGCTTTTATTTCTGCGCTGCTACTTGCGGGTTGCGGCGAGGAAAAGAAGCAAGCTGACTCTTCGGCTGCCAGTACGGCCACGCCTGAGGCGGCCAGCACCGCTACCTCAGAAGCAGCCAGTACCGCAACATCCGAAGCGACGGCAGCGCCTGCGACCGAAGGCGGGAAGCTCAATATTTACAACTGGTCGGATTACATCGCCGAAGAGACGATACCGAGTTTCGAGAAAGATACCGGTATCAAGGTGCAATACGATGTTTATGACTCGAACGAGATGCTGGAAGCCAAGCTGATGGCAGGCGGCACGGGTTATGACCTCGTCCATCCGTCGGGTGCGTTCCTGGGCCGCCAGATCGTAGCTGGCATCTATCAGCCGATCGATCCAGCGAAGATCCCCAACTACAAAAATCTCGATCCGAAGATCATGAAGCTGCTCGCCGCTTTTGATCCGGGCAACAAGTATGCGTTGCCATGGTTCTGGGGTACGACCGGCATCGGCTACAATGTCGCCGAGGTCAACAAACGCATGCCGGACGCGCCTATAAATAGCCTCGACATAATTTTCAAACCGGAATTGGCGAAGAAATTTGCCGATTGCGGCATCTCGATGCTCGATGCGCCTGGTGAAGTCCTGCAGATCGCGCTCAATTATCTCGGCAAGGACCCGTATACGGCCAGCGCCGAAGATTATGCCTCCGCTGAAAAGCTCCTGATGGAGGTACGCCCTTATGTGAAATACTTCCACAGCTCCAGCTACATTAACGATATTGCCAGCGGCAGTTTGTGTGTCTCTCTGGGCTGGTCTGGCGATTTCAGCATCGCTGCGGCACGCGCCGAAGAAGCTAAGAATGGGATCGAAGTATCGTATGCCATTCCAAAAGAAGGCACGATCATTTGGATGGACACGGTCGCAATACCCGCCGATGCCGTGAACATTGACCAGGCCTATAAGTGGCTCGATTACAATCTTGATCCTAAGGTTGCGGCTGCCAACGCTAATTACGTGGCCTATGGC
>CAYOYT010000305.1:0-3889 GCA_964408245.1 uncultured Dongia sp.
CGGCAGCAATAAGCGGCAGCGACCGATTTCTTTCAGCAGTATTTCCATCAATGCACGGAAGGTGTAAACGCGCGGGCCGGCGAGTTCATAGATTTTGCCTGCACTTGTCGGATCGTTGAGTGCTTTTTCGATGGCAGCTGCCACATCGCCCACATAGACAGGTTGAATTTTGGTACCGCCGCCGCCAATCAACGGCAAGGCCGGCGATATCATGGCAAGGCGCGCAAAGCGGTTGAAGAAATCATCCTCCGGCCCGAAGACGATGGAGGGGCGCAAAATGGTGGCACCTGGGAAGGCGTGATGGACACCTTGCTCACCCTCGGCCTTTGTTTTGGCGTAGAGCGATGAGGATGCAGGGTCGGCACCGATCGCTGATATCTGAATGAAGCGTGTGGCGCCGGCGGCCTGCGCCGCGGCGGCGAGACGCGACGCTCCTTTGGTTTGCACGGCGTCGAAGCTCTGCTTACCTGACTGATAGAGGATGCCCACCATATTGATCACGGCATCGGCGCCGGCGATTGCCGCCGCCACCGACCGGTCGTCGCGGATGTTGGCGGCAATGGGCGTCACCTGGCCGACATCGCCACTGGTTTTGAGGAATAGAGCTTCATTCGGGCGGCGCACTGCCACCCGCACTTGCCAACCGGCACGCGCCAAACGTTGCACCACATAGCGACCGATAAAGCCGGAACCACCGAAGACGGTGACCAATCCGCGAGTCATGGTGATCATCCTTATACTCGACATCCAAGCCGGCGGCGACATGCGTCGCGGCCAGCACCAGCCTCTAAAATACGAACTGGCACGATGCTTTGGCAATGAATTCGGGACAGTGTGGCTATCCGCCACTCCCATTGACTTCATTGCGAAAAGGCTAGATCGGGCGAGATCAGATCAGGGTTGACTTTCAGTCGCTCCTGACGAGAATGCGCGGGCTTTCGGCCCCTGCCCAGGTGGCGGAATTGGTAGACGCGCAGGTTTCAGGTACCTGTGGGGCAACCCGTGGAAGTTCGAGTCTTCTCCTGGGCACCAAAGACAGCTTCATGTTGGGGGCTCATTCTCCCTTATCGGAGCCACAGCCCCCAGTGAGTGGCTCCCAGGAGCGGCTCCCCGTGAGCGGCTTCCTGAGTGAGCTCGCGGAGGGTGACGCGGAAACCCAGCTGACAAGGGAGGCGTGCGTGACCATTCATCTGCATCAGGGCGATCTGCCGGAAGGTCTCGATTTTGGCGCCAGTGTCGCCATTGACACCGAAACTATGGGGCTCAACCCGCATCGCGATCGGTTATGCCTGGTCCAGCTTTCCTCAGGCAATGGCATCGGTCATTTGGTCCAGATTCCCTTGTGCCGCCCAGATCGGCCGCATCGCGCACCGCGTCTGCAGGCCTTGCTGGAAGACCCGAAGGTATTGAAGATCTTCCATTTCGCGCGGTTCGATCTCGGGGCGCTGTGGCATTATCTCGGCATCGATTGCAAACCCGTCTATTGTACCAAAATTGCTGCCAAGCTCACGCGAACATTCACCGACAGGCATGGCCTCAAAGATCTGTGCAAGGAATTGCTGGGGGTCGAGATCTCTAAGCAGCAACAATCCTCTGATTGGGGTGCCTCGCAGCTCAGCGAGGAGCAGCTGAAATATGCCGCCTCGGATGTGCTGTATCTCCATCGTTTGCGGGAAAAATTAGACGAAATCCTGGCGCGTGAGGGGCGTGTTGACCTTGCTCGCGCTAGTTACGATTTTCTGCCGGCCCGCGCCAAGCTGGACTTGCTCGGTTACGAGGATCCGGACATCTTCGCGCATTAATCGGGCACATGCGTGCCAGAACATCCTAACCCCTTGACCCATATGGGGGTTTTCCCTTGACAGGGTATTCGGGTCCTTTTAGTTAGGGCCGTTCTGGCGCTCTTGGTGGATTCGCTCCAGATTTGGCGCTAGTTTGATGACCGGCAATATAATTTTCGCATTGCCAGTTCCTGATTCTGACCACCAGTTCCTGATTCTGACCATTTGAGACGGTTCGGTACCTAGCATGAGCCAAGCGAGCGCCACGAAAGTGGGGGAAACTGCCAAGGCCCGGACATCCGGCTCAGCGCCCCCTGGTGATGGGCGGGCCGTCGATGACCCGGCTATCAACGGACTGGCAGCAGCCCTTGTGGTTCTGCGTCAGGAACGCGACGCCTTGGGTGAACTCCTGGCCACCTTCGAAGCTGGCAACGGTCGCGATCTCGTCGCCAAGGCCCTTTCTATCCTTCATGCGGTGACTGGCCGCGTCGTTGTCACCGGTATGGGCAAATCCGGTCACGTGGCGCGCAAGATCGCGTCAACCATGGCCTCGACCGGCACACCGGCGCAATTCGTTCATCCGGCGGAAGCCAGCCATGGCGATATGGGCATGGTGACCTCGGCCGATGCTGTGCTGGCACTGTCCAATTCCGGTGAGACGGCTGAGCTTGCAGATATCATCACCTATTGCCGGCGTTGGCAGATTCCGCTGATTGCGATCACCAGCCGCAGTCAATCGAGCTTGGGCAAAGCCGCCGACGTAACGCTGGCGCTGCCGCCGACCGGCGAAGCTGGCGCCCTCGGATTGGCCCCCACGTCGTCGACGACCATGATGCTGGCGGTGGGCGATGCGTTGGCCCTGGGGCTTCTGGATGCCAAGGGCTTCTCCGCCGAGGATTTCCATCAACTTCATCCTGGCGGCAAGCTCGGTCAGAAATTGCTGCGCGTCATCGATCTCATGCACAAGAATACTGAGATTCCCGTTGTCGACGAGGCGACGCCCATGTCGCTCGCCCTTATCGAAATGACCAGTAAGACCTTCGGCTGTGTCGGCATTGCCAATGGCGCAGGCGATCTTGTCGGCATTATCACGGACGGTGATTTGCGCCGGCATATGGGTGCCGATCTGCTGGCTCAAAAAGTCAGCGACGTGATGACCGCAAAGCCGCTCACCATCACCGCCCAAGCTCTTGCCGCCGAGGCAGTGCGTATTATGAACGAGAAGTCGATCACGTCGCTCTTCGTCGTCGAAGCCGCGAAGCCGGCCGGCATCATCCGGCTGCACGATTGTCTTCGTGCTGGCGTTGCTTGAGGTAATGAGTATGGCTATGCGCGATTTCATGGATAAGCTGCGGGCGCCTAAAAGCCTGGTGGGTCCGTCGATCTCAGATCCGCGGGCAATCTTCAATCGCAAGCGCGCGCATCTCGCCCGGCTCAAATTCGGTCTGCCGGTCATCGCAGTCCTGATCATCGGTGTGCTGACCTATCTCAATTACAAGCATCAGAGCGAAACGATGGTGAGCATCCCCGTGGTTGAGGACATGCCCATGCTCGATGCCGGTATGAAAGTGAATGGCATCGCCTTCGAAGGGAAGAGCAAGACCGACCGGCCCTTCTCGGTGACAGCGCTGAGTGCCACTGAAACTAAGAACAACAAGGATATCATTGATCTCGACGAGCCGCAGGCCGAGATCGAGCTTTCAGAACAAACTTGGATGGCTGTGACGGCGCAACACGGTCGCTACGATCGCAAGCTCGACAAGGTTGACCTCGATGGTGCTGTCACGGTCTATCACGATAACGGCATGACCTTCTCGACCGAAAAGGCGGCGATGGATTTGCAGACCAATACCGCTTCTGGCTCGGCGCCAGTGGTGGGCAGCGACGATCGCCACCAGCTCGTAGCGGAAGGTTTTGAAATGATCGATTCCGGTGCCACGGTGCTGTTTAAAGGTCCTGCGTCGCTCAAGATCATGCCCAAGGAAAAAGGAAGCGCGCAATGAAAGGGCTTGGCATGACCGATGCACCGCACGCGCGGCTGAATGTGGCGGTGTTGAAAAAGATTGGCCTATTTGGCGCAACGATGCTGTTACCGCTTCCTTTAGTCA
>CAYOYT010000306.1:0-1260 GCA_964408245.1 uncultured Dongia sp.
GTTCGATAGAAAAGAAAAAACGACTTCTTGCCCTAGGTCGTGACCTAGACGCCAAAACCCTTGATCTCTCTAACCAGGACGACTTGGACTCTCTCAGAGGGCTGTAGGGCGTCCACAACGCGCTTGGTGAGCTTTTCTTTGGCCATTGTTTGTTCCCCCTGGTCGTTCTAGGTCGCAGCTAGGTAGCAACGTAGAGCGATCTTGGTCGCAGTCAATTGACGCCCATAGACGACTAACCAATTAAAATAGTTAGCAAATTAGTCAATCATAGTGGGTGGGAGACATCAATAGACGATAGGGGCCACAAACTCATAACCTGAAGGTCAGAGGTTCAAATCCTCTTCCAGCAACCAATCCACAAAACAAATATTCAAATCAAATAATCAAACTCAACAATACACAACCGGTGACCATAACACCCAAATATTACATCGCCGAACGCGCAACCGCTTTCTAAGCCCGCATGTATGCAGATGCCGTGATACGATAGCGCGATCATGAACGCTTCAAAGCGACATAACCTTCCAGCCGTCAATGAAAACGGCAATCAATGCTTGGCTAAGAATGCCGATCTGAACAAGCTGCTCGCCTATTGGAACGAGAAGCGCGATGGTCGTTCTTTTCCGCAGCGCGCCGATCTTGATCCGATTGATCTACGTTTCATGCTCGATCGCATCTCGCTGGTGGAAATCCATGGCACGGCCAATCGTCGCTATCAACTGCGTCTGGTCGGGTCATGGTGGGTGCAGAAATTTGGTGTTGAAGGCACGGGTACTTGGGTTGAGGACTGGCCAAATCCCACACAGCGCCAAGTGACGCTTGCGTCCTACGAGGCCCTCATCATGCATCGTCGTCCCGTCCTCGTCGCGCGGAACGCGATCGCGGACGGCAATGTGCTAGACTTCGAATTACTGCTGTTGCCATTTTCCGAAGATGGCACGCAGATTTCTTTAATCGTTGTCGGATTAGGGCCGGCAGATGAGTAGTGATCAATCACGGTTACGCCAGCATTTTGAAAGCGTGTAAGCGAGACTTGCGCGCCGCTATCAGCCACATCGCTCATGTCGGCAATCATTTGCTTGCGCAGGCCCCGAGCTAGGCTGCCATCTAAGGTAACCTAAATTGCTTGGCCCAGGCGCGGAGCGCGGATTGGGCTATCGTCGCTCCCTCTCCGACATGCGTCGCTTTGAGAGAAATTTCGCGTGTCGCTCGTCGGAGATTGGACAAACTCCTTGACGAAACGTGTGTGCTGGGTAAATG
>CAYOYT010000306.1:1270-3880 GCA_964408245.1 uncultured Dongia sp.
AGCGGGTTGGTGGCCGGCAAGGGCGCCGTGGCCTGGCTCAATCGGCCATCTTGACGCCCTGCCCGTCCCCCCTCTAAGAGAGACACCGATGGTTCCCAAATGGATAGATTCCTGGGGATTAATAGGGAACACGGTGCGGACGACCCAAATAGGGGCCTAAGCCGTGGCTGCCCCCGCAACTGTAAGCGAGGAGCGGCGCTGAGTTGACCACTGACCGGCAGAGGGCTCTGGAGCCAGCACCGGTTGGGAAGGTAGCGCCGTTTAGTCACTCGTGAGTCAGGAGACCTGCCAGCGACGAGGAATTCCGTATTCCGGACTGGGTGTCCGCGCGGATGATCTGGCCGATGTCGGCAGACATCACTGGATCAAAAAGCGATATCCCCGCCGGTATGAATCACACGAAGGGGATTTGTCATGCAGACCACCAATCAACTCACGTCCACGATGACCTCCGCCAAGCGCAGCGAAGCCATCATGGCCTCGGTCATGGCTGCCACTCTCGGCCTCGTTTTGGTTTGGGGCGTTGGTTTCTCACATATCGACGTTCTACATAATGCGGGGCATGACACGCGTCACGCCAATGCGTTTCCCTGCCATTAAGGTCTGCTTCACATGGATACGTTCCGGCGATTATTCGTCGTCGCGGCGCTTGCTGGCCTGATCAGCGGTGCGTTCATCACAGTCGTTCATGAGGTAAGCACCTCGAAGATTATTCTTGCCGCGGAAGTGTTTGAGAATGCGTCTGATGCTGCTGAACCCGCCGCAACGACTGAATCTGTGGCTCCCGCTGCATCGACCGCTGAGGCACTGGCTGCCGAAGCGGGCGAGGGTGAGGGCCATGATCATGCGGCGCATGATGAAGAAGCCTGGGGGCCAGAAGACGGCGCCGAGCGCATTCTTTACACGGCGCTGGCCGACGTTCTGACGGGTATCGGTTTCTCGCTGCTACTCGTCGCTGCTTACCGCATCTGGGGTGGTCAGATTACGTGGCGCACCGGCCTATATTTCGGGCTCGGAGGATTTGCGGCAATCTTCTTGTCGCCAAATCTCGGTTTGCCCCCTGAAGTACCGGGTACGGAAGCCGCAGACCTATTGGCGCGTCAGATCTGGTGGATTTCGACAGCAATCACGACGGCTGCTGGCCTTGCCATGATCTTCTTCGGTAAGCGTGCATGGCTGGCGGCTTTAGGCCTGGTCCTCATTGTTCTGCCACATGCCTATGGCGCTCCGCAGCCTGTGGAGTTCGGCAGTGTTGCTCCGGAAGCTCTCGCGCATCGGTTTATCGTCGCGGCAACCATTGGTGGTTTGCTGTTCTGGTCGGTGCTCGGTGCGACGACCGGTTTTTTCTACAGCCGTTTCTTTAAAGATGCCGCTGCTTAAGGCAGCACTCTGACGATACCAAAAGCAACAGGCCGGATGATCCTGCGATCGCCCGGCCTTTTTCTTTAATCACCGCGGCGGCTGGGTCATGATATAAGCTTGTGACATCAACTTACCTCGGAAAACGCAGCATGGAACAATCGTCGGAGCAATTACCGAGCGAGCCGCCGAAGCCGCGCCAACGTGCTCGCGCCATGGCGGAACGGGCGAAGGGCGCGACGTTGAGCTTCCTGCCCTATGTCTGGCGCCGGTTTCAGGCGGATGGCTGCACCGGGGTCGCTGCCGGCCTCAGCTACACATCGCTGCTGGCAATTGTTCCCAGCCTTGCCATCGGTCTTGCGATGTTTGCGGCTTTCCCGCCGCTGCAGGATGTGCGTGACGATTTCATCGTGATCCTTGCTCAAAATCTTGCCCCAGATCTTGCGAGCGTCATCAACGAATATCTGGGGACGTTTGTCAGCAATGCGGGTGGCACATCCGTGGCTGGTGTCATTGGTATCGGCATCACGGCGATACTGCTCATTAATACGATCCAGACCGCGTTCGATAAAATCTGGGGTGTCACTAACGCGCGCAGCAAGCTCCTTCGCTTTCCCGTTTATTGGGCTCTCATTACATTGGGCCCGCTTCTGTTCGGTGCATCCCTGTCGATCTCGACTTACGTTTTTTCGCTCGCCAATAGAGGTGAATTCTACGGTCTTTCATCCGGCTTGAAGATCCTGACGGCCATTCTGCCATTCTTTTTGGAGACCGCCGGCTTTACGCTGTTCTATCGGATGATCCCGACACGGCCAGTCCGGCTCGCCGATGCGGGCGCCGGCGCCCTCTCGGCAGCAATCTTGTTCGAGCTACTCAAACAGGGGTTCAGCCTCTATTTGCAGTACTTCGGTTCTTATCAGGTTGTTTACGGCGCACTGGCAACGATACCGATATTCCTCATCTGGACATATTTTGTTTGGGTCACGGTCCTGATCGGCGCGGAAGTCGCGGCTGCCCTGCCGGAATGGCGTTCCGGTCGTCGCCAGATCGGCGAGACATTGCGTCGCGGCGATCTGCTCAGCCTTTCGCTCGGTACTTTCGCCGAGCTCGCAAAGGCGCAAGCACATGGGGGCGGTGTCCGAACCGAGCATCTCGTTCATAGTCTCGCAGCCGATCCAGGTCGTCTGGTGTGGCTGTTGGAAAACTTGAAGTTGCATCGTCTAATCGCGCGTTCCGATAACGGTCGCTGGA
>CAYOYT010000307.1:0-3874 GCA_964408245.1 uncultured Dongia sp.
GCACGGCATAGGTCATGACATACTTGACCGCTAAAGCCGCTTTGCTTTCCTCGGTCATCGTCTCGGCGACGGTCAAATTAAGCTGCGTGTTGAAATATCCATAATAGGTCGTCAGTAATTTAGCTCCGAAATTGCGGGACCGCTCCACGCGTGACTGATCTTTGAGCAAGCCGCTGCCTTGGGTATCGATAACAGTTTGGTCGGCAAGCTCCGCCGCACGGGCGTCATCTTCCCCGGCCATGAGCGCCTTCTCGAACGCACCCGCCCAAGTAATGTTGTCGACCACCTGCTGCATTTTTAGCATAAGAATATAGGCGGCCCCATCATACCACCTGCCCAAAGTACTTTGACCTTTGACCTGGTTTCGCACTTCGTTGAGCTCACGAAAGCGGGTGCGTGCTCGATCACGCATGAACTGGCTGCCGTCGCTAACCTCTCGGTATAGCCTCACCGGATTTGTTAACAATCGACCGAGGCTTCGCACCATGTATTGTGGCCCGACCCGGACACTCGCCACTGAGATGCCGGTGACCTGCTGTAGCGCATTGGTGACATTGAACGCCAAGCCTGCCCGCGTCACATTCCGGCGGAGCATGCTTACGATCGCCTCACCTTGAGTTTCGCCGCCCGCATCGCCCGCCGCGATATCTGCGAGTAGCGTTTTAAACTGCGCTTTGAATTCCGGCCCGTAGGTCGTGCGGACCGCGCGGTCAATGCTCTCACTTTTGGTGATGCGGTTCGCGTCGATCAACCACTCATGCCAAGCGAGATCATGGATGATCTCATTGAGACCGCTATATGTGCCACCCAGGGATAGCATCAGCGGGCGGCCTCGCACCTCGTCTGCACGGGCCTTTGTAAAGCTGCGGCGTGTCGTGGCGGACGTATAAGCCCCAGCCAACTGTTGCCGCGCGCCTTCCGCGTCAGCGTGCTCCTCGGCACGGATTGAGGCCGCCGGGTCGTATTTGATCGGATAGTAACCACCTTCGATCACGCCGAATGGTGTTTGCACCGGGGTTGGTTCGATCCAATCTGGCTCGACGCCCGTGACGCGGCGCTCTTTCGCTGCGATCAGCGGCCTAAAGCTGGCGAAATAAGCCCATATGCCCCGTACAGCCTTCCAATCGTCCTCGGTCAGCACATCGAGGACAGGTTGTAGTTGCTCGATTTTAATCGGCCCAGATCCACGAACGCCACCATCTAGCAGGCGTTGTAGGTTGCCTTCATTGCCGACGTTGAGCGCGATTGAGATCAACGCCTCGCGGTTCAAGCTGGCGTTGACGGACGGGAAAAAGCGACCCTTCCCACGCATACTTCCTTGCTTAAGGATCGGTGAAAGAAGCTGTGAAAGCTCAGCCGCTGCCTGTGCGCGCCAATTCGTTTCTGCGTTAGCAGCCTTGTTCATAGAGCGAATAAAATATTCCCAGAACGTGCCGCCGTCTTTGCCGCCGTCAAGAACGCGGCCCAACGTCGCGATTTTTAGGTGCTCATAGAAATAATCCTTAAGCCCCTTCTTTTGCTCAGCACCCCAAGTATTGACTGAGGTCGGATCAGCCGAGCGGTTGCGGGCATTGTCGAGGATGCCGTTAACCATCTCGGTTTGAATAGCTTCCCAATTACGCTCGTCCTGCGCCGTGAGCAGGCGCTGCTTAAGACGACCAAGATGCTCAATGTTCTTCACGGCGTAGACCAGGCCGCGAAATTCCTCGACTGTCATTTGTTTGTAGGAGATTTTGCGCGCATCGTCGATGAGGCGCTCGTCAATGACAGGCTCCTGTCCGAGTTGCCGCTGCGCTTCTATCCATTGGGTCAACGACTGGCGACGCTGCATTGTTCGGGTCGTGGTGCTCCGACGCAGATCGTATTTTTCAAGAAGATCGAAAATCTGCTCGACGTACTCCGGGTCGATCGACTGGCGCACGCCTTCCTTGGTAAATTTGCCCAGATAGCGCAATCCCTTCTGGACTTCGGCCTGGACCTTGACTGCTTGCGCCGCCGTGTGGTGGCTTACGAGCTGCTGACGTTTCGCCGTGGCAGCCTGCGCCAAGTCGCCAGATGATATGGCCTCAAAGGTCTGTTTTGCATTACGCGCCTCCGCAGCAGCATAGCGCGCTGGCGTAATATCTTTGACCTGAGTGCGGTTGGTGATGTTGATGGCAAATTGCCGGGCTGCCAGCACAATTGTATTCGCCGACGTTTTAATGCCATTCCGATTGGTGCCGGTCTGCACCTTAGCGTCGTTGGCCTTGCGCAGTGCATTGAGCTCAGCAGCAATAAATCGCGCTCGTGCCTCGTTGTGAATAGCAGCTTCGGCAGCACGTTCGAGTGCCTCTGGGCTCGAGATGTCGCCATAGCGCTCAAGCATTCGTTGATCGGCCATGGCCTCAATGACGTTACCTATCGGCTCTGCATGGGTCATAGCTTGAATGAGCTCGTCGCCCGATGAGAAACCAAAGAGGTCGGCGATAATGTCGGGATGTACTCCGCCCTTCTTGGTAGCAAGCCCGTATTTTCCGGTCGAGAGCGATGGCGCACCAGGGCCATACATCTCGTCAATAGCTTCCAGCGAGAGCTTGGTCCCTTCGAGGCTTACTGCCTCGGCGGCACGCCGTGCGGGCTTGTTGTTTGCCATGAACCCCGGCGGCATTTCGCCGTGGGTCATGAGCCGCTGGGCAGCATAGATCGGAATACTGGCGACCTCGGTGCGCACCTCTGCCTCAACTTCGGCTCGTTTCGCGCGGGCGTCTTTTGTGGCATCTTTAAGCGCCGATGCCTTGGCATCCGACAGCCATTTCATATCCTGCAGGCTGCGCCTCTGCAGCTGGCTAACCGCGGTTGCCGTCGCACGCAGGGCGAGGTCATGATAGGCGGCGAACTCTTCAGGCGTCATGCCCGCCTCTTCCGCCGTGGCGAAGATCGGCGCCATGTTGCGAACAGCCTCGGCTTGGGCGATCTGCATATCGGTCGCAATCATCCGATCGACGACGGCGCGGACCTCGGGCGATAACGTCTGTTTGAGCGATTTATAGACGTTAATCATCCACGCGCGGAAACGGTCAAACATGCTTTGCATGTCGACGTTGGGCGCCTCGCCCTTGAACAGATAGCGCTCGAACCCCTCGGCGAATTTTTCGTGATATGGGCGCTTCTCGTTAAGCGTCATATTGCGCCAGGTCGCAATATTCTTAACCCCGAACCAGTCGAGGAGGATCTGCATATCCTTAGCGATGTCCGGATGTGCGTCCGCCTGAGCGGCTAAATCCTCGTATACGTCAAGAAAGAAATGCCCCGTTTCGTGCAGGAACGTCGAAAGGTTGGCGCTTTGCGGGAGGGCAATTCGTCGGGTCGTCGGTGAATAGAAGCCGCGAGGTGTTTGGGTACCTTGCAGTTGTCTATCTTCTTGAAAATAAGAATTTCCTTGGCTGTCCTTGAGACCATCGAGCAGATCGCGTATAGTAATCTCTAGTGGGGCTTCGTTCCTTCCACGGCTTCCAGGGCTTAAGGCAGTCGGCGTGGGTAAGGGATCCTCGGAGCTTTGCCGCTGGTTTTGTGCGTCGCCCTGCGAACCAGCGGCCACCACGTTTTTTTCTGGCAGATAGTAGTCGTAGAATTGTAAGTTTGCAGGATCGTCTGCCACCACTAACTTGCCGTCCTTCAATTCCCGAATCGTTAGTTTAACGGCGTGGATATTTCCAGCCACCCGCGCTGCGGCGAAGGCACGGTGAATAGCTTTCGCTCTACTGTGCTTCGCGTCGCCAGTTGTCTCAACCAGCACGGCATTTTCGAGCAGCTCCGGCAGGTGCGCTACCACATCGAAATGCGAAGTCCGATCGGATGACTTGACATAGGCAGCAAGCCCAAGTTTCACGGCTCG
>CAYOYT010000308.1:0-3854 GCA_964408245.1 uncultured Dongia sp.
GCGCGAAGCAGCGCGGCGGATGGGAACGGATCGCGATGGCCCCCGCGGACCCAATCGCGGCGGTTCTCTTGTCAATCTTTCCTCTGCGGCGGCGCGTTTAGGCTCGCCAAACGAATATGTCGATTACGCTGGCGCTAAAGGTGCCATCGACACAATGACAATCGGCCTTTCTAAGGAACTGGCGCCGGTGGGCATCCGCGTCAACGCGATCCGCCCCGGCCTTATCGACACCGAGATCCATGCCAGCGGTGGCACGCCAGACCGCGCCTTTCGTCTCGCCCCCCAAGTGCCGCTCGCGCGTCCTGGCACAGCCGATGAGGTCGCCAACGCCATCCTCTGGCTGCTCTCCGATGAGTCGTCTTATGTCACCGGCGCTTTGATCGATGTGAGCGGCGGGCGCTAGGCAGCCAGAGGGAAAAGATAGACCGTATCGAGACATGATCGGCATTGCGCGCATCTGGCGGTTTGCCTAGGCTCAGACCGGGTTTTCCGCCGCCATGTCACGTTAGAGCCAATTGTATCATGCCGATCCTTTCCATCCAGTCCGAGGTCGTCTACGGCCATGTCGGCCACCAGGCCTCGCGCTTTATTCTGGAGCGGATGGGACATCCGGTGTGGGCGGTACCAACCGTCCTTTTCTCGAACCATCTGGCCCATAAGACGGTCACGGGCCGTGTCCTCGAAGCTGTACAGGTGCGCGACCTCATCGACGGTGTCAGGAAGCTCGGCGTGCTGGGCAAGGCGAAGGCGGTGCTCACCGGCTATCTCGGGGCGCCGGAAACGGCAGCCCTCGTCGCCGAGGTGGTGGCCGAGGTGAAAACGCTGAATCCCAGCGCGCTCTACATCCTTGATCCCGTCATTGGCGATCAAGGCGCTATGTATGTCAAACCGGCACTAGCAGCGGCCTTGGCTGATATTCTCGTGCCCATTGCCGATGTCCTCTTACCCAATGTTTATGAGCTGGGCCATCTGACCGGCACCGAGGTGACGAGCCGCGCCCTGGCTGTCGATGCCCTGCATGCCCTGGCAAAGCAGTCATCAGCGCGCGCCATCATTGGTACCGGCATTCCCGATCCCGCACATCCTGATGAGCTCGCGGTCATCGCGCTGTCGCGCAAAACTCCCAGCGATGCGGGCATGATCTCCATCGCCGTCACGAAGCGTCTGCCCCTCTTTGCCTCCGGCACAGGCGATGCGTTTGCTGCTCTCTTCACCGCGCGCTATCTGCGTGACCAGGATTTGAAAGCCGCCATCGACGCCGCCGTCCTCGGTATGAGCCATATTGTCAGCGAAACGGCGGCCGCAGGTTCGGATGAGCTGCGGATTATCCAGACTCAAGACAAATGGGCCGGCGTGCTGGCTGGGTAACCCACTGACACAACTGACGAACTCCATGTTGAGTTAGGCTCAACTGTAGCTAGAACAATTCAAGAACTTCTCAATATTGGAGACGTGCGGTGCGCGGTATTATGCGTATGTACGTAATTTGAGGAGATCCAGAGCATGCGCCCGCCCCTCACTAAGCGACCGCAACTTCAGCCCACGACACCACCGATAGCGCCAGCCACGCCTACACCTGCCACGCCTCCACCAGCCACGCCTACGCTAGCCCCTTCCACCCCGGCGGTGACGGATACAAGACGCGAAGCGCTGCAGGAAAAGGCAGCGCTCGCGCGCCACCTCCACGAACAGGGCGTCAACCCGACGCGCTGGACGCAAGCGCATCCGACCCCTCAATCCGAGCAGCAGCTTTATCGCGATACCGGTATCAAGCCGCGGGACAATCAGTTCGACGCAAACGGCAAGCTTTACGTTTATCTCCGGCCGTGACAGCGACGGCAGAGCAGGCAAAAGCCATCGGCGAGGCTTACATGGCCGAACGCCGCGGCACGGCAGGTGCCACGCCGCCACCCAAGCTCGAAGACTTGGTGGATATCGCAAAGGTGCCGCTCAAGCACGCTTTCGGCACCCCGCACAACCAACGACCGGCCAATGATATGAACGCCGCCGAAGAGCGCGCCGCCCTGGAACGCCATTACGCGCAATCCGGCGTCGACCCCGACAAGGCGCATCTCGGCGACCCACTGGAGATGAAAGATCAAGAACGCCTCAAAGCCGAGATCAAGAAGATGCTGCCCGGCGACAAATCGGAAATCAGCGGCCTGCCGATTTTCTATCAAGGCTACGATGATGGCTGGATTTATCAAGCGAATGACCATACGCGCGCAAGCGGTACAGCTGCGCAAGCAAGCGATCATCACGCGGCGACGAATGAGAACAGTACTAATCAAAGCAAGGTCGGTGCATCACCCGAGAAACTCGCGGATCGTCCTGCGTCACGTCTTCCTATACTCCAGTCCGGTATTGATCGCGCAAGAATTGAGTATGAGTCGGCTGTCAAAGGCCTGCCAAAGATCGTTAAGCTGATCGATGATTTGAAAGCAGAAAAGCCACTTACCGAAGATCGAGTCGCGCTGAACGCAGGTATTGTCGCCAGCCTCAAACGCGCTGGAATAAAATTCGATTACCAGAAGGTCGATGTGGATCAATTGCGTGCGAAAGCTGCGGGGGAAGAAAAGTATCGTCAATCAATCGACCTCACGGATCCCGCCGCAGTTCAGGCAGCGGCAGCACTCCTCAGTCTTCAAACAAGCGAGGCTCTCGCAGGCGGACGATTCAACACAGTCCGGATGCAGCAAGCGGGATCGATACTGGAACGATTGAAACTGGTACCCGAGCTATACGCATCGTTGGGTAGCTCAGCACTGGGCCGAACGACTGCACTGAAAACGTCGACAGCACTCCTCGGCACCGAGGCAGCGGAGGATGGGCCTGTCGATTATGACGCGGCGCTAAAAGAAATGACGGGTTTATTGTCAGACGCCGGCATTATTGGAGGCAAAGCTACTGAGGCGCCAGACATTCTCGGCGATATGTCTACCGATGAAGAAGCAACCAAATCACTTGATGCGGACAACGTTGGCACGCCGGTCAGCAGCAAGCTAGGAACATTAAGTACAACAGACATTGCTGCTGTTGAGCAGATATTCATTGGCAAGCCCTCGACATTTGATCGATCGCAGCCAACGACCATACCTTCCCAAATGAAGGCCGAAATTCTGAGCTCTGGGAAGATCGAAGCGATCGAACTTTTCGGCCTTCCTATCTATCTAACTGATCCACGCGGCAATGAGCAGACTCAGGCTCGTGTCGACAAGCTTAAGATGATGGTGCGCAATAAGCTGGTTGAATGCGGCATGACGGAAGAACTCGCCTGGGGTGGTGAGGTCGCTGAGAATGCAGTGGAACGGGCAAAAGAACGCTTTGTGCCGAAAGGAGAAGGTGGGGTCAGCGGTGCGCGCCGCGCCGACCTCAGTTTCAGGATCAATTGGCGTGGTAAGGTCTATATCATCGACATAAATACAGTCGACGTTCTCAAAAGTGGGTTAATGACCAAATCTGAGCGAATAGCGGCCGAAGGCCTGAGACTAAACCGGCTTATCCGGTTGAACATCAATGAGGAATTACCCGCCAATCAGAAGCTTGAGGAATATGCCGGGAAAATTGGCACTATTCCAAAAGGCAAGGATATGACTGACGGGGAATGGGAAGCTGCTGCAAAAGAATGGGTAGATAGCTTCTTAGATTGTGATGGGCCGCTTGACGCTGACGTCTATCTTGATCCGGAGTCAAGTCATCCCTGGCCGAGCAAGGAATGATCATGGGTACTGAAGTGGACAAAGTAAAATTGCTCGAATGGCACAAAAACAGACTGCCGAGCGATATCGCCGAGGAGCCCGAATTCATCGGCGATCACGCTTTCCACCAGATCGCCTATTTAAACTGGTCGGATC
>CAYOYT010000309.1:0-3849 GCA_964408245.1 uncultured Dongia sp.
CCTGGAGAATGTCGGGTACACTGCGCGGCATCACACTTTCTTTGAAATGCTGGGCAATTTCAGCTTCGGCGACTATTTTAAGGAACGCGCGATCGAACTTGCCTGGAACTTGATCACTAAGGAATATGGTCTGGCCAAGGACAAGCTGACTGTCACCGTTTATATAGACGATGACGAGGCGCATAGCCTATGGAAGCGCATCGCTGGTCTTCCGGATTCCAAGATCATTCGCATCCCGACCTCGGATAATTTCTGGGCCATGGGCGATACCGGCCCTTGCGGTCCATGCTCGGAAATTTTCTACGACCATGGTGAGGGTATTCCTGGCGGTCCTCCTGGTTCGCCGGATGCCGACGGCGATCGCTTCATCGAAATATGGAACCTCGTCTTCATGCAGCTCGAGCAGGTGACGAAGACTGAGCGCGTGAATCTGCCACGCCCCTCAATCGATACAGGTATGGGGCTCGAACGACTGGCGGCGGTCCTTCAAGGTAAGCATGATAATTACGACATCGATCTGATGCGCACACTGATCGAAGCCTCTGCTCACGCGTCTAACACCGAGCCCGATGGCGCGTACAATGTCAGCCACCGCGTCATTGCTGATCACCTGCGATCCAGTTCTTTCCTCATCGCCGATGGTGTCATGCCGTCGAATGAAGGGCGTGGCTACGTGCTTCGCCGCATCATGCGCCGGGCGATGCGTCACGCGCACCTGTTGGGCTGCAAAGACCCTTTGATGTTTAAGCTGGTGCCAGCGCTGGTCAATGAAATGAGTCAGGCCTATCCTGAGCTGGGTCGCGCCCAAGCAGCGATCACCGAGACACTGAAGCTTGAAGAGACACGCTTCAAACAGACTCTCGATATGGGCTTGAAGGAGCTCGAGAGTGCCATCAGCTTGAAGAACGGCCTTACGTCCAACGGCAAACTTTCGGGTAGCGTTGCTTTCGCACTATCTGACAGTCGCGGTTTTCCGCTCGACCTCACGCAATCGATCCTGCGCGATAAGGGAATTGAGGTTGATGTCGAAGGCTTCAATGCCGAGCTTGAGAAGCAGCGCGATCGTAGCCGTGCTGCTTGGGCTGGTTCGGGTGAAGCGGCGACCGAGAAGATTTGGTTTGAAATCCGCCAGCGTCTAGGCGCCACCGATTTCCTCGGCTATTCGACCGAAAAGGCAGAGGGTCAGGTGCTCGCCATCGTCAAGGGCGGCCAAGAAATTGCCGAAGCGAAAGCGGGCGACGAGGTTGCCGTCATCGCCAACCAGACTCCGTTCTACGGTGAATCCGGCGGCCAAATGGGCGATGTCGGCAAACTCGTGACGGCTGGCGGCGCGGTAATCGAAATTCATGATACGCAGAAGAAGCTTGGCGATCTTAATATCCATAGCGGCAAACTCTTGAACGGCAGTTTAAAAGTGGGTGACGCGGTCGAGATGACAGTTGACCACGCGCGTCGCCTTGGCCTGCGCGCGCATCACTCGGCGACGCATTTGCTACATGAGGCGCTGCGTCGTCGCCTTGGTACGCATGTCACCCAGAAGGGCTCGTTGGTGGCATCGGATCGATTGCGTTTTGATTTTTCGCATACCAAGGGCATGTCATCTGAAGACGTGGCTTGGGTCGAGCATGAAGTAAATCGTCGCATCCGTGCGAATGCCGATGTCGCGACTAAGCTGATGACGCCGGATGATGCAATTGCGGCTGGCGCCATGGCGCTGTTTGGCGAAAAATATGGTGAAGAGGTGCGCGTCGTCTCCATGGGTGGCCGTGTCGAAGAGGAAGTGAAGGAATTCTCGACGGAGCTTTGCGGCGGTACACATGTGCACCGGACGGGGGATATCGGCTTTTTGAAGATTGTCTCTGAAGGTGCTGTTGGTGCTGGCTTGCGCCGTATCGAAGCGGTCACTGGTGCAGCGGCGGAGAAGTTTATTGCCGATCAGCAGAAGCAGCTCGCTGAGGCCGCGGCCGCCATCAAGGCGCTGCCGCAGGAATTGCCCGCGCGCATCGTCAGTTTGCTGGAGGAACGCAAGAAGCTCGAACGCGAGCTTGCTGAGGCGCGCAAGGCACTTGCGACAGGCGGCATTGCTGCTGCTGCAGAAGTCGTCGATGTCGGTGGTATCAAACTCTCGGCGCGTGTACTTGACGGTATTCCGGCCAAGGACCTGAAGAGCATGGCGGACGAGTTTAAGAAAAAACTCGGTTCCGGCGTGGTGGCCTTGGTCGCCAATAGCGAAGGCAAGGCGTCGATCGTGGTGGCCGTTACAGAGGATCTCACGAGCCGCTTCAGCGCGGTCGATCTCGTGAAAGCGGCATCGATGGCAATTGGCGGGCAGGGCGGCGGTGGCCGTCCCGATATGGCGCAAGCAGGTGGTCCCGATGGTACACGTGCGCAGGATGCACTGAATGCGATCGAAGCTTTGCTGCGCGATCGTGTCAAGGCCGCCTGAGGCTGTGGACGCTGTGGGAGAGGGGCAGCGCTGATCAGATGATGAACACCGTCGCCGCTATTGCCATCGTTGCCGCGATCACGGCCGGCTGGGTTCTCGTTGTGCAGTATTTGCTTCCGGTCCGCACCAAATGGCGCGTCGTTGGCCTGGCTTTGGGATTTGGCGCTTTATCGCCTATTCCGCTGTTGCTGCTGCTTCATCTCAAGGAGAAATTCTCCCTGCCTCACGATCCCGGGCTCAGTGATGCTTTTGTCATCAGCCTCACCATGGCGGGTCTGCCTGAAGAATTTGTGAAGACCATTGCCGTGCTCGCGGCATTTTTCATCCTGCGTCACTTTGCTGCTTTTTATCAGCAGGTCGACAGGGCGACCGCGTTCCGTTTGCCGGTTTTCTGCGGTCTTGCGTTCGCGGCGGTCGAGAATATTGGCTATAGTTTGAATCCGGCCGTCACAACAATGGTCAATAGTGAGATCGGCAACCCATTGATCGTGCCTTTGGTACGTTCGCTGGCTGCAAGCTTTCTGCATGCAGCACTCGGGTGTCTTATGGGGGTCTTCTTCAATCGCCTTGCCGACAGCGAGCGCTTCAATGGGCTGGCGGCCTTTGGCGGCTTTCTCGCGGCCGTCATCGGTCATACGGCAGTCGATTGGGGCTTGATTGTGCCGGTCCTTACCATGCTGGACCAGGGCCAAGATCTCGATGCCGCTGAGATCGAAAAAATGGTGCCGCATTTCGTGCTGGCGGCCATCGCCATTCCTAGTGTCATCATCGCCGCTATCGGTAGTGTCATTGCGATGCGTCGGCGGTTAAGGGCGGTGCCATAGCGCTTCCCATCGCACTAGTCGCCGTCGTTATTCTCTCGCGATCGACGCTTTACTGGTAACTGTCAAAAATACTGAAGAAGTGGCAGGGCTAGTGACGCTACTGCTGAAAAAAGAAAGGGCGCCGCGGATAGCTCGCAGCGCCCTCTGACAAAAGCGACTTGAACCTACTTTACGTCGGCTGCGACGCGGACAGTCTTGACATGGTCAGGCAGCAGCACGATGCCGTTTTCTTCTTCCGCGCCGGGCTTGATTCGGTCGACAAATTGCATGCCGTCGATGACACGACCCCAGATGGTATATTTGCCATCGAGAGAGGGCGCTGGCGCAAAGCAGATAAAAAACTGACTGTCGGCACTGTCTAATGCTGCCGCGCGGGCCATGGATACCGTACCGCGCTCATGCCGCAGGGTACTGAATTCAGCGTGCAGGTTCTGACCTGAACCGCCTGTGCCAGCTCCGGTCGGATCGCCCATTTGAGCCATAAAGCCGGGGATGACGCGATGGATCGGCGTCCCGTCGAAGAAACCTTGGCGCGCCAGTTCCTTCATGCGAGCGACGGTCTTTGGTGCGGCTTGGGGA
>CAYOYT010000310.1:0-3843 GCA_964408245.1 uncultured Dongia sp.
GCTGTCCTTGCCAAGAGACCACAGCATTCCCAATTTTTCGATGCGATTGAAGGCTGCGCGCAAGACGCTAGGGCTCCGGGACACAATCGCCAAGTATGGCGTCACTGGTATTATCGCCGGCATTCGTCGCGACGAGGAAAGTGTGCGCGCCAAGGAGCGTGTCTTTTCTCCACGCGGCGAAAGCGGCGCTTGGGATTTTCGCGATCAACCGCCGGAATTCTGGGATTATTTCAACACGGATCTTCCAGCGGGCACGCATCTGCGCGTACATCCACTCCTTTCCTGGACCGAGCTCGACATCTGGCGCTATGTCCAGCGCGAGGGAATTCCGATGGTTGAGCTTTATTTCGCAAGGAATGGCCAGCGCTATCGATCACTAGGCGATCAGGACATCACCTTCCCCGTGAATAGCGAGGCTGCGACCATCGCTGAGATTATCGCCGAGCTGGAAACGACGCGCGCCCCGGAACGAGCTGGCCGCGCCATGGACCGGGAAACCGAGGATGCCTTCGAGCGCCTGCGCGCTGCTGGGTATATGTAATGAGTACACAAGACAAAAGCACACGCGAGTTGATGCGCGTCGTCATTGTGGGTCATGTCGATCATGGCAAGTCGACGCTGGTCGGGCGGTTGTTCCACGACACAGGCTCACTGCCAGAAGGTAAGTATGAAGCCATCAAGGCGATGTGCGAACGGCGCGGCATGCCTTTCGAATGGGCCTTCCTGATGGATGCTTTCCAATCGGAGCGCGATCAGGGCATCACCATCGATACCGCGCAGATCTGGTTCAAGACTGCGCTACGCGACTACACCATCATCGATGCGCCGGGGCATCGCGAGTTTATCAAAAACATGATCACCGGTGCGTCCAGCGCCGAGGCAGCATTGATGCTGATCGATGCTGGTCAGGGTATTCAGCAGCAATCGCGGCTTCACGCCTTTCTACTTAACCTGCTTGGCGTCAAACAGATCGCTGTGCTGGTAAACAAGATGGATCTCGTGGATTTCAGCGAAGCTCGGTTCAACGAAATCGCCAGCGAATACAAGTCATATCTGGAAATGCTCGGCATCACTGCTAACTACATCATTCCGATGGCGGCGCGCGATGGTGACAATATCGTCACCCGATCGCAGCTTTCGCCCTGGTACAAGGGTCCCACGCTGGTCGAAGCGCTCGACAGCTTCAAACCAGCGGCACCGCTTGCCGACCTGCCGTTGCGGTTGCCTGTTCAGGACGTCTACAAATTCGACGAGCGACGTATTATTGTCGGGCGCGTCGCCAGCGGCCGCCTTAAGGTCGGCGACAAACTCCTTTTCTCGCCTTCTAACAAAACGGCGAAGATCGCCTCTATCGAAGTCTGGTCGGCACCAGTAAAGGACGCGGCCGAAGCGGGTCAATCAGTTGGCATCACGCTTGATGAGCAATTATTCATCGAACGCGGTGAAATCGCCAGCCACGTCGAACTGGCGCCGATCGAAAGCCACGTGTTTAAGGCGAAGTTGTTCTGGTTGTCGAAAACACCTCTGAGGATAGGTGAAAGCTATCGCTTGCGACTGCAGACGCGCGATGTTGGTGCGGTCGTCGAAAGCATCGCCTGCGTATACGACCCAGAGACCTTCAGCGCGCGCGCCAGCGACGCCGTCGTCCGCAATGATATCGCCGAAGTGACCTTGCGTTCACCCGCTTTGCTGGGTCTCGATTCCGCCGAAACCTATCCGAAAACGGGGCGCTTCGTTCTCTCCGATGGGCGCAACATTCTAGCCGGAGGTACGATATCGCTGGAGGGCTATCGGGATGAGCGACGGCTCGTGACAGTGCGTTCCAGCAACATCACGGAAGTAGCGCATGGCATTACGGCGGCGCAACGCACACAGCGCAACGGACATCCTGGGGGCGTGCTATGGCTGACCGGCCTTTCCGGCGCCGGCAAATCGACGATTGCAATGGCGCTGGAACAGGAGCTCTTCCGCCGTGGCTTCCAGGTCTTCGTCCTTGACGGCGACAATATACGCCGGGGCCTCAGCGCCAATCTGGGTTTTGCGCCGGAGGATCGCGCCGAGAACATCCGCCGCATCGGCGAGGTGGCCGCGCTTTTTGCTGAATCCGGGCAGATCGTGATTACTGCATTCATCTCGCCCTATCGCAGCGATCGAGATCGCGCGCGGCTGGCGCTCGCGACCTCACTGCCAGGGGGGAAGGCAGCCACGGATATCCACGGCGGTTTTCATGAAATCTATGTGAAGGCTGATCTTGCGACCTGCGAAGGCCGTGATCCCAAAGGCCTCTACCAGAAGGCGAGAGCAGGGGAGATCGCCGAATTCACAGGTATCAGTGCCCCCTATGAGTCGCCCAATCAACCGGAGCTGGTTATCGACACCGAGAAGCTTACGATCGCGGCGGCGGTAATCCTGGCGGTGCGTTACGTGGAAGAGCATTTTCGCAAGCGTGATTGAAACTGTTTATATGGAAGTTATCATATTGAAATGATTAAAAAATGTACGATAGCGTGACATTTTCGATCGATTTAAAGGCTAATTCAACTTGCACCATTTTTTTTGTCCGCCTAAGTTACCTGAGATAATAATAAGTTAACGATTATCCGGCGTAACCAAACGGGATCTCCGAAGATAGTCGTCAGGGGGGCCAAGATCGCTTGGTCCGGTTGTGTGTCACGCGCCAGTCGGCGCCAGTTCGATCCGAGGGATGAGCGGATCGTTGCGGTGTCGACGGTGGCTATTGGGTCAACGAAGCGTCCTACCGTGGGGATGGGATCGTGGTAACCGGAAGAAGTGGTAAAAAATTGTCATTGCGTAATCCTGGCGCGCGCTTTGCAGCCGCTCTCTCGAAGCATTTTTTGCCGCGCGAGCTCATTGTGCGCAGCGACGGCAAGGTCAAGTATGTGCGCCTGTCAACCCGCAGTCAGCTGGTCGGCGCGTCGCTAATCGCCGGCGTTGCGGCACTCACTTTGGCCACTTCTATTGGACTTGCCATACAACAGGTCACGCTCCATGGTCGTGATATTGCCGTGCGAGAGGCCGAAGGTGCCTATACCGGTCTTCTTGCGGAGGTCGCCGATTATTTTGATCAGTTTAAGAGCAACACGGGCAAGCTCGGCGATGACGAGGCTTATTTACTAGGCCTGTCCGGCGAGGATGCCGCTACACGTGAGGGATTGCGTTCAATCACGACGCAGATCGAAAGCCCGGCGCCGCTCGACGGCGCTATTGCCCGCGGCAGCACCGCTAACGAAGATCCGTTGCGCGCGAAATTGCGTGAGGCGCTGAGGAATCGGCTGCAGACTTTCGATAATAATCTGAAGCGGATCGCGGCGCGTAATCAGTCACTCACCAACCAAATCGCCGACCTCAAATCCGAAATTCGCGGCATTGAGGGCGACCGGCGCCGGATGGCTACTGAGCGCGATGAGCTGACGGCGCTTCTCGACCAGAGCCGCAACAGCAACAGCAATCTTGCGGGACAGGTTGCCGATCTCACCGGTCGCCTCGGCAATCTGCGACGCGAACATAGTGTCGCGACGGCGCAGGTAACGACACTCAGTGCTCAAGTCGCTTCCCTGCAAAATGAATTGCAGGTGACGCAGGCGAGCAACATCGATCTATCGCGCCAAGTGTCGCAGACCAAGCTGGCGCTCTCGACCGTTATCGGTCAGCGCAATGCGTTGCAGCTTGGTCGTTCCGATCTTGGCCGTACGATCGACGAGTTACGTGACAAAGTCGCCTCGGTTCAGGAAAGCCAAGCCAATTTTGTGGCGAGCGTCACCGAACGAGCGCGCAACAGCCTCGAGGAAATGGAAAAGACACTCGAGATGACTGGTTTGAGTG
>CAYOYT010000311.1:0-3831 GCA_964408245.1 uncultured Dongia sp.
CCGTGCGCGTCGAGGAATTAGAAGCTGGCCCCAGCGCCATGCTGCAGTCCAAGGGTCGTGACCGCGAAGGCGGCCGCGAGGGTGGGCGCGACGGTGGCCGGGGCGACCGCGAAGGCGGCCGTGGTTTCGGTGGCCGGGATCGTGACGATCGTCCGCGCCCAGGCCGCGAGGGTGGCCGTGAAGGTGGTTTCGGTGGTCGTGACCGTGGCGAACGCTCGGCTCCCGCGGCTGCCGAAGGTGAAGGAGACCGCTCATGAGCGATTTTGATCGTGGTGGCCGCGAAGGCGGTCGTAATAGTGAAGGTGGCCGCGGTGGTGAAGGCGGGCGCGAAGGTGGTCGGGATGGCGGCCGCGAAGGTGGCCGCGGTGGCGCCGGCGGTGGCCGTCGTCCGTTCTTCCGTCGCCGGAAGTCGTGCCCGTTCTCCGGTCCGCAGGCGCCGAAGATCGACTATAAGGACGTGAAGCTTCTCGGTCGTTTCGTCTCCGAGCGTGGAAAGATCGTCCCCAGCCGCATCACGGCGGTCAGCAACAAGAAGCAGCGCGTCCTCGCCCAGGCGATCAAGCGCGCGCGTTTCCTTGGCCTGCTGCCCTACGTGCTGAAGTAAGGAGAACCAGCCCATGGAAATCATTCTGCTCCAGCGCGTTGAAAAACTCGGTCATATCGGCGATGTGGTGAATGTGAAGCCGGGCTTTGCTCGCAACTTCCTTTTGCCGCAGAAGAAGGCGCTCCGCGCCACCGATGAGAACAAGAAGCGCTTCGAAACGCAGCGTTCGCAAATCGAAGCCAACAATCTGAAGGCCAAAGAAGAGGCCCAGAAGATTGCGACGAAGGTCGACGGTCTGAAGATCGTCGTCATCCGTCAGGCGTCGGAAACCGGCAGCCTGTTCGGCTCGGTCTCGGGCCGTGACATTTCGGAAGGCATCACCAAGGCCGGCTTCACCGTCGATCGCCGTCAGGTGGTCCTCGATAAGCCCATCAAGACACTGGGTCTCCACCCAGTCCGTGTTGCCCTGCATCCGGAAGTCGTCGTTTCGGTGAAAGCGAACGTTGCCAAATCTGAAGAAGAAGCGGCAATGCAGGAGAAAGCCGGTGGCTTCGTCGCGAAGACCGACGACGATGAGACACCCGATCTCGACAAGCTCCTCGCCGAGGCCGCGGAAGCGACCGACGAAGCGACATCGGAAGAGTAATTCGCCGATTAATCGAGTTGCCGAAACGGCCGCCCCTCACTGGGCGGCCGTTTTGCTTTAGATGGTATGGGGGGAAACGCCGCAGGTGCCTATGCTTGTTCGCGCCTATGCTTGTTCGCGGAGGGTGTGGCGGGGTAGAAGGATGTGGCATGTGCCGCTTGCGGCGCGAGCATAACATCTCATCTGGAGTAACCGCATGAACCGGCGCGTTTTACTGGTCTCTGCCGCGGCCGTTGCGGCTCTCGCCGGGCTCGGCGCCAGCTATGTTCTGAACAAGCGCCCTGTGACTGAAAGTCTGACCGTCGGTGGGCCCTTCAAGCTCATCGGCACCGACGGCCAGGACGTCACCGAGGCGGCGGTGATGGGCAAATATTCGCTGTTCTTCTTCGGCTTTACCTTCTGTCCTGACGCCTGCCCCACGGCACTCAGCACCTTTAGCCTTCTGCTTTCGAAGCTTGGGCCCGATGCTGAGAAGATTCAGCCGGTCTTCGTCTCGATCGACCCTGAACGCGACAAGCCGGCGGTGTTGAAGGAATATCTCACCTCCTTCGATCCCAGGATCATCGGCCTGACCGGGACGCCCGAGGCGATCGCCGAAACGGCAAAAGCCTTCCGCGTCTATTATGCCAAGCAAGGTGACGGCGAGTTCTATCTGATGGATCACAGCACGGCTATCATCGTGATGAATCCCGATTTCGATTATGCCGGTGTGCTGGACAGCACCCTGCAGCCGGACGAGATGGTGAGCCGCCTCAAAGAACTGATGGCACAGAACGCTTAAGTATTGGGAGCCAAATCATGACGAAATTTTTTGCATTCCTCGTTGCCGCCCTGATCGCCACGACGAGCTGGGTAAGTGCCGATGAGCAGAAGATCGGCAATCTCGTCCTCAAGCATGCCTGGGCGCGGGCGACGCCAGCGGGTGCCAAGACGGGCGCTGCCTATATACGGATCGAGAATACCGCCGATGCGCCCGACCAGCTCGTTAGCGTCACGTCGGATATCGCGGCCGTGACAGAGATTCACGAGATGTCGATGACCGATCACATGATGACCATGAAGCCCGCCGGCACGATCGAGATTCCCCCGCATGGCGCAGTGGAATTCAAACCGCATGGCCTTCACGTCATGCTGATGGGATTGAAAAAACCGCTCGCTGAGGGCGACGCATTCTCCGTGACGCTCACCTTCGCCAACGCTGGCAAGGTGGATGTGCAGGTCGTCGTTGGGAAGGTCGATGACATGGGTCAGGAACACTGACATCTAGGACAGCCAGAGAAAATTGCGACTCCGAAGATAATGTTATCATCCCCGTTATCCACAGTGTTCCACAGATGATCGTGGGCGATAACCATCGAGGCCTCTGCTAGGGTCGCCGCCATGGAAGCTTCACAAACAACCAATGTCACACGGCTGCGCGGTGTCGACGGTACGACGCCGACGCGGACGCCGCCGGTCAATTACGAGGCTGAGCAGGCATTGCTCGGCGCGGTACTCGCTAACAATCTGGTTTATGACCGGGTTAATGAGTTCCTGCGCCCCGAGCATTTTGCGGATCCCCTCCATGGGCGTATATACGCGGCAATCGGTAAGCTGGTGGAACGCGGTCAAATCGCCAATCCGGTGACGCTAAAAAATCTTTTTGACCAAGATGGCGCGTTGTCTGAAATCGGCGGTGCTAGCTATCTGGTACAATTGGCGCAGGCCGTCGTTACCGTCATCAATGCTGAGGATTACGGCCGCACCATCCACGATCTGTATCTGCGCCGGCAGCTGATCGACCTGGGCGAGGTGACGGTCAACGAGGCCTATATCCACGACACTGATGTCACCGCGGTGCAGCAGATCGAGGCCACCGAAAGCAAGCTGTTTGTCCTGGCTGAAACCGGCCAGATCGAAGGCGGACCTAAGGATTTCAAAAGTATCGTCGCATCAGCGCTGCAGATGGCAGAAGCCGCTTTCAAGCGCGACAGCCATCTCACCGGCGTCACGACGGGATTGACCGATATCGATCGGAAGCTCGGCGGCCTGCAACCTTCGGATCTCGTTATCCTCGCCGGCCGTCCTTCGATGGGCAAAACGGCGCTTGCCACCAATATGGGCTTCAATGCCGCCTTAGCGTTTAAAGAGAACGACACGGGTACACGCTACAAGGTCGCCTTCTTCTCGATGGAAATGTCCTCGGAGCAGTTGGCCTTACGTATCATGGCGGAGAAGTCCGGCGTTTCGTCTGATCGCATCCGCCGCGGCGAAATTAAGAGCGACGAAGAGTTTGGCAGCATTGTCGAAGCGTCGAATGACATGAGCACCGCTGGCTTTTTCATCGACGACACGCCTGCTCTGAGCATTCCGGCCCTGCGCACTCGTGCAAGACGCCTTAAACGCCAACATGGGCTCGACCTCATCATCGTCGACTATTTGCAGTTAATGCGCTCCTCCAATGCCCGTGGCTCTGAGAACCGTGTGCAGGAGATCTCGGAAATCACCCGGGGCTTGAAAGCCATCGCCAAGGAACTCAATGTGCCGGTGGTCGCCCTCTCACAGCTGAGCCGCGCCGTCGAACAGCGCGATGATAAGCGACCGCAGCTCGCTGACCTACGCGAATCCGGGTCGATCGAGCAGGATGCCGACGTCGTCATGT